>DATDFS010000036.1:0-18814 GCA_036522495.1 Nitrososphaeraceae archaeon
TTCTGAAGTTAGAGATTTGTACAGGATTACGGAAGCAGGCCTGGTTTTCTTAGACAAGTATACACGTCTTCTTCGCCTTTTACCTAAAAGTCAGGATTTGCCAGATTTGGCTCATTAGAATGGAGCAGAGGAAGCAAAAGAGGAAGACTCAGCCTTAACCGAATCATTCAGAAAGAGTAGAATATCACAGAAGAAGTATACCATATAGTAGAGTGGACCACATCAAACAACACAAATAATGATGTATTGATTGAAGCTGAAGAAGTTTTTCTGATTCATATAGTCGGATACAATGAGCCTATGTCTTGTATGCAGAACATCTTGTTCAGTTGCTACAGAACACACAAGATCATAACAATGTAAAGAATACAGAGAATATCAGTATATCATCAAATTGTCGGTTCTTGAATGAAGGAGATGTGTTAAAAACGAATTCAGAGGGAATTATTTAATTTAAATATATTAACCCCGCTCTAATATCCAATACCTGAATTGCGATTAATTGTAGTTGGCTTTGGGGTCGTCGGTCAAAGCTTCGCAAAATTATTATTATCCCGTTCTGCCGATTTATATAGTATATACGGTGTCAAGCCGCGTGTAGTTGCTTGTATTGATAGCAAGAGCGCTAGTATTTCTTCAACTGGTCTCGATCTCCGAAGGTTGCTTGATGTCAAGAAATCCAAAGGCACCATCGGCGCCTATGATAAGGGAAGATCTGAGCTTGATTCTTGTCATATAATTGAAAATGTAGATGCAGAGGTGCTTCTTGAGTTAACACCTACAAATCTGGATGATGGCGAGCCTGGCTCTTCTCACATCATATCAGCTATGAGATCAAGCAAGCATGTTATCACAGTAAACAAAGGCCCTCTAGCCCTAGCTTTTCCTTCGCTGCTAGAACTAGCTAACTATAATGGCGTCATGCTTCGTTTTAGTGGAACTGTGGGGGGAGGTACACCAATTTTAGAATTTGCAAAGCGATGTCTAAAAGGTGATAGAATAACATCATTTAAAGGAATTCTGAATGGAACCACAAATTACATTTTAAGTAAAATGGAAGAAGATTTGACCTTCGAGAGTGCTCTTGATGATGCAAGAGAAAAAGGGTATGCGGAAGCAGTACCATCCCTTGATATTGACGGATATGATGCAGCAGCCAAACTTGTAATCATGGCCAACTGGATAATGGGTATGAAAGTTACTATGAAAGATGTTAATCGGATTGGAATTAGGGACATTAAGTTATCCGATATAAAAAGAGCTCATAAAAGAGGTAATGCTATAAAGCTGATTGCAATGTGTGATAACAAGTATCTTAATGTGAAGCCAACGGAGATATCAAAAACGGATCCATTATATGTAAATGGGACATTAAATGCAGTAACTTTTTCATCTGAACATTCAGGACAGCAGACCATAATTGGACGTGGAGCAGGCGGTATGGAGACAGCTAGTGCAATTCTCAGAGACTTGATAGAAATAAAAGACATCATTTTTGAGCGTAGTTAATAACGATATTGCAAAATTGGGATTAGCACATAGTAATTAATACATTCCTCAATATCCCGTTGAACCCAGAGAACATGTTCATTACAAATATTCCAGGATTCCATCATAACTTTCTGAACGGTACAGAAGTTGCTCGTTTTTGTAGATCAATAAATTGCAGTTCATCTTGTTTGATATTAGCTAATGTTTTTATTTTTTGCTCCTTTCTTGATTCCTTGAAGATATTATTTTCAAAAATTAATTGTAAGACAAGGTACCCGAAATTTTCTGTATGTGTCAAAAGAATTAATAGCCTGATTACTCATTTTCTATATAAAATGTATAGCGGAGAATTAGAAGTTCAGGCCAAGAGAAAAGCATTGGCAGTTTTACATGATGAAATTAACAGAATTTTAAATTCAGCTAGGGATTTGTCAGCACTTACTGCTTCTCTTGTCAAGGCAGACGATAAAGATATTCAAGTATGCATAGAACGCATGACAAATGCTGAGGAAGAAGTAGAGAATCTTCGTAGGAAGATTACACGTGAAGTTGCCGAAATAGGAAGTCTTATGGTTTATAGAGAGGATGTTCTTCGAACTGCTTATATAATGGATGACATTGCAGGTTATATCAGTGGAATTGCATTTAGGCTTGCAAATATGAAAATTTCTTCCTTAAAAAAAGGAAAATTTGATGAGGATCTTAAATTACTAATAGGAATGGTCGTGGACGCAATTTTCAAATTAAACGAAATGGCACGTGCACTGAGTATAAACCCAGCCAGCACAATTGAGCTTGCTCAGGAAGTTCAAAAATTAGAACGACGAGTTGACGCCAAATACAGAGCTGTCATTATAAAAGCACTTAATGAAATTTCTTCTACAAGAGATCTATTACTCTTAAAGGATGCAATAGAAGGGATTGAAGGCATGGCTGACAAATGTCAAGAAGCATCTGATTCGTTTACCATTCTGGCTTTGAGTATGTGATGAATCCTGTTATTGGGAAACTAGTCGAAAATAGAATAGTTGTTTGGAGTATACAGGAATCCCGTACTTTATTTGGAAATGGATATTATGGGAAACCTCTAGGCGTTCCAAAGCCAAAAGGGACTCAATTTGATACTCCTCTGATTTTAGATTTGATAGAAGGATGTTATCTTGTTCAAACAGGCAAATTAAAAGTATCCCATGTCGACGGTAAGAAGATATCATTCAGAGACATCAAGGCTATTTGCAGAAGAGAATACGTGAATTTTGATACAAAATACCTAGTTTTTCAGAGCTTGAGAGATAAGGGATACATAGTATCCCCAGGAATCAAATTTGGCTGTGATTTCGCAGTATATGAACACGGACCTGGGATTGACCACGCCCCATATTTGGTCCAAGTTTTTAGACCAACGGATCACATGACAGCAACTGGAATTGTACTTGCAGGTAGATTGGCTACAACAGTCAAAAAGCAGTTCATATTAGCAATTCCAAAAGTTAAAGGAAAGAAGGTTGATTTTGTAGGCTTTGACTGGTGGCGAGCTTAGTAAAGGAGATCGGTTCAACCATTTGGGAGAAGTAATGTTGTTGGTTGTTGGTGTTCAATCTGTTGTGATCCTTTTTGTTTGGGTAGATCGAACTTTACAAAGTTTTCTCCAGAGATAGTTAGACGTGTGGTAAATTTATCATAACCCCACTCCAGCCACCCTTTATATCTGATCGAGTTTTTGATGATGTCAGTGATGCTGGGTTTTTTTTCACCTACCTCTTCATAACATGATAAAATTTCACCATATTTAATCTCTGCTTGTTTGTTGACTTTTGTAATATAATATACAAATACTGCAGTTTTTTCATAATGATTAATTGGTTTTTTTTCGGCATAAAATTCTCTTAAACCAATTTTATTTTCATTTGCCTTTAAATCTACAGGAATAGGAGGAAGGGATAGTTTTGTTGCATGCTTATTATTGTTATGGGTTTTAGACAATTCTGGTCTGGATATATCAAAGCTCTTTTCAATGTCTTGGTGCGGTAATGCTGAAGCATCATTGGTAGCAAGGTTGTACTCTATTCCTTGTGACATAGTCTCTCTTATTGCAGACTTGAAAATTTCCTCAAATTTATCTAGGTGTTTGTCTACAAAGTTCTCCTTACCTTCCAGCTCAACAATGCCTTCTTTAACATTGATCTTAAATTTTGCTTCTGGAATGCTCAATGATAATATTCGATAGGCAGCTTTTAATTAAGTTGTCGGTACAATACCGTAATCAAAAACTAGGAGTGATTTTAATTAGAATACAATGTGCCGATTTTTATTCTCAACTAACTTTAGGTAGTTGTAGATGTGTTAGGTTGCAAATTTTTCTACTCATTTTTTCAACCAGGTAACCTTTGCGTTTGTTGGAATGAGTGTCTTCAATCATAATATGAAATTGTACAATGTGATGTTATTAAACTCATTTTGGAGTCTGCATATGTTTAATTTCTCTATTATATGGAGCAAGTTAGATAGCATTGCCTTTTTGTGGAACCCCTGGTTATAATAAATTTTGAACTCATAGAAAACTTCTAGATATAATAAGGCTTCTTCTCAAGCGGAAGAGAACTAACTTCCATTGCTTCGCAATCAATCTACTCTCTCATTTCTTCTGGCGACCTTTGATTCAAATTAATCCGTCTAAAAGTTTCAGATTCTGCATCATCAACTCCATGTTCTGTATATTCTGCCTCACTACTCTACAGTAGTGATGTTTCTGTCCATGTTTATTCCTATAGAACATCATTCAAATAAATACTACGGTTATAAATTTCTCTCATGAACGTGAATAATACATCACGATAGCAATAAACAGTCGCAAATATAAAAAAGCTACTTTATGATGCAGTATGAGAATCACATATATTGAAAGAGTGTTCCTTCGAAGACGAGATCAGTTAATCCACCCTGGTTAAAATGTTACATAGTTTTTCTTACGTCGTGTCAATAGCATGACCTACACTGCGGTTGTTGGTTCTCTTCAATTGTTTAAACGCATTAGGAGCATATTTGAAGATAATTTGAATCCTACAGTCAACGATGACATGAATAAAATGTAATATGACTATATATTTATGATATATGTGAAAGTCTATCACATAAGTAATTCTTAAATCAAGGATTGAATACTTGCTGAGTGATTATTTAAAATGGCGTACCAAAATACAAAATCTTCTTTAAAATTTACTGACAAAACGATCGTGATAACAGGAAGCGGAACTGGTATTGGCCAAGCAATAGCCAAGAAGTTTGCTCTTAATGGTGCCAATATTATTATTATGGGGAGGAGAAGGGAACCTTTAGACCAAACCTCTGATATCTTAAAGGGTGTTATAAGAGATGCAGGGTCTTCAGGTAAAGTACGAACTTTTTCAGGAGTGGATGTATCTGACGAGATAGGAATTAATGAGATGTTCAAAAATATTAAACAGGAATTCGGCGAAGTTCACGTTGTTGTAAATAATGCAGGAGTTTCAGGTCCAGTAAAGACATTTACAAATGCCGATTTCAAGGAATTTAGAGATTGTGTTGCTATTCATCTCACAGGCACGTTCTGGACTTCAATTCAGAGTCTGCAGACAATGGAATCAGAAGGAAAGATAATTACAATTACGACTTTCTTTACTGAAGAAAATCGTTATGAACAAAGACCCTACCGGTTTAGAACCCCTTATACTGCTGCACAAGGGGCAAAGAACAGACTTGTAGAAGCATTAGCATGGGAACTGGTAGAAAAAGGCATTCGGTCGATCGCTACAAACCCTGGTCCTGTTCACTCAGATAGAATCTATAAAACAGTTTATCCAAAGGCTGCGGCCGAATTTTTAAGAATTGGTGGCTATCCAGAACTCACATCGATTGAAATTGAAAAGGTAGCGACCAAAGTACTTCCTTTGCTAGGCGAGCCTGACAACACTATTTCCAATGGGATAAAAGACATTGCTACCGAAATAGCAAAATTCAATACTAATGGATCTCCTTCTGAGGTTGAAAGGTTATACAAAATAATTTCTGGAATGCTTACCAAGATCCAAGAAATAGCAGAGAAAGTACAGAACAATACAAGTAAGATGATTGTCGATGGAGCTTTTCTTACACAGGATGAAGTTGCTGAAATGGTTTTGAATTTGTGCGATGAAAGGATTAGCAAATTGATCAATGGCAGAGTTATTCCAAATGATCGTGTATTTTATCCAGTCAAGCCCATCATAGGAACATCAGTAGAAGTTAACGAACCAATAGACATAAGGGACAAAGTCATTGTTATTACGGTAAGTTCTTCAACAAAAAAGGATCTTGATCGTGTTCAGAAAATTGCAGTAGCATTGAATTCAAAAGGAGTTAAACAGGTAATAATATTAACTAATAATCAATCTGACTCATTACAATTCAAGGACTTTCATAATCATTTTATAAACCTCTCAAATGAGAGAGATGTAAAGAAAATTTTCTGCACAGCTAGAACAAGTTTTGGCAGCATAGACGGGATAATTCATTTTACAGGTGATTATGATTATAATCTACCAATTTCATCCCTTGCAAGACAGCAGTGGGATTCATTAGTTGATAATTTCGTCAATATACCTGCTTTGATTACAAGGGAAGCAGTAAATGCGATGGCTCCTAAGGGAGCAGTAGAGGAGCCTATCAAATTTAGAGGGTCTAAAGGAATAGTCATTATAGTAGGACCAGATGCGCCAATTGGCAAGAAGATTACAGGAACTGTTAGAGCACGCTCAGAAGTTTTTAGAGGAGCCCTACGACCATACACTGCTACTGTCAACCAAGAACTTCAAGATGTTCTCGGTTCAAATATTCGACTTTATCTCATCCTTGCAGGAAATCTCGATGGTACCTACCCTAATAATGATAGATTGGAAAATTCCGTTCTACAATTAATGTCTGGTTCAGCATCAAAAAGAAATGAGGCAATATTTTATACAGATGAGGCAAGGGACTGAATTTTCATAATATAATATGCGTATAGACAAGCAATTCCGAACTCATTCATTTGCAGGTCTTATGAGCAAGCTCCTGAATTGTCGATACAAGCGGGAAAGTGTCTTATATAATAATTAGGAAGAAAAAACTTCTCTTATGTGAGGTTGTCTTGTTTTCCCATGTGTTTATTTGTCTGGATCCAAAGTATCATGACGATGTACAATACTCAGCATACTGTATTTATTAACCGATTTCCTTCCCTTCAAACGAAATCATGTTGCCCATGTAATTTAGCAATCATAACTGTCATTTTGCAATAATTCAATTATTCTCTAAAAATCTCGATTTTTGTAGATTAGTCTAAAAAGACAGAATCAATCGATAATGATAAAATAATCAGCTGCTTTTATCAGACAAAACTTACAAAATGTATTTTTAAACTCTTAATGCCGCGATTCTGTGACAGATCTTTTACTAGGTTTTTTATTATTTTTACTTTTCCTTTAACCATAATAGTCTCTAAGCAATTATCATCCTCTAAATGCATATGGGTAGTAGCACTTATTACATCATTATATTTATGCTGCGTTTGAATAGATTTTGTATCTTGATTGAAGATATGATTATTGTATAGCATCATTATTGCACCAGCTCCTGCCTCCTTATCCTCTACCTCCCAATTATTTTGATCTATAAATGAATGCAGAGCTGTCTGAATCGCTTTAGATCTATCTGGAAAACCTGATTTTACGATGCTTTTATCAAGTTCACATAACAACTCTGATGGTAGTGACATGCTTATCCTGGTCATTCTACGTTTTTTATTGTACTTAGGATGGCTCCTTTGCAACAGATGCTATTCATTATGCTACTTTTTATCTTTTGACTAAACTCAAGCTATTTTGGAGTCATTCAGTACATTTTCCATGCCACAATGAAGATGATCTCTCATGATCATATCTCGATTACTGATATAGTGGTATGAATTCAACATATTTGAAGTAAGCAAACTCAAAGAAATATATCCATAAGACCAGAATACATTATTTCATTATATCTATTGGAATATCCTGATAGTGGCCGTTTGGTAAAACACGTCTAATAGAGATCGGTAAAGCCTTAAGGTCAAGTTCTGCCGATGCTAAAGAGATAGAATCTCGTATATCATTTGAGACTCTAATCAAGGAAGGAGCTCCTAAAGATAGTTGCAATGATCGAGCGCCAGTAATTCTGGCCCTCTCAAATCTTGTAAGCCTAAATGGTCCAATTAAAATCTGGTTGTCGGTTGAAATAACTTCTTTAAGCTCAAATTCAACTTCGTTATATATAACTACTTCATTTTCAGGACGATTCGATTCCTTAGTAGGTCGGTCGATTAGTAGCATTGCATTTGCATCTGCATCGCCAGAAATCTGTTCAGTCTCCATCTGTTTCTTTAATGGTTTTCCTGAACTAGTTCGCTTTGCTTTAGATTCTGCCTTCTTGGCAGTCTTTTCTTTAATGTGCGATGATGATTTTGACAAATGTTTTTTATTCGAAGAATGCTTTACTACCAAGAATACTGCAAAAAGATAATGGATATATAATTAAACGTTGCGAATTTTACAATTCGAACGGAAAAACGTTTCTGTTATATAATCGACGAACATCTTTAATTTGCATCACCATGACTAATGCTGGATCAATTTCAAGGCTCCCTGTCACCTTGGAAATATCAAATAAAGGATTCGCTCAATGCGAAATGATACGTCATTTATCCCCACTAAGTGTGGGGATGATTTTAAAGAGGCTGCCATTGCAAGATAGAGTTCATAAATTCGCAGATAAATTAGTCTACATTGAAACAGGATTGACCATAGGAGCAGAAAAGCAGAAAACCAAATTTAAGCGCGGAGATATGGCATATATGACATCCAATGGATCGATATGCATATTTATCAAGGATTCATTAGTCGCACCTATGAATGCTATAGGAATAGTCAAATCAAATCTAGAAATAATACAAAATACACAGACAGGCGATATAATGATTCTAAAGAATCAGGGCGACACATTTTAGGAACAACTCTGCTTTGTTGCATAACTTTGTTATCCGTCAATAATAGCAGGAATATTATGCCTTCATAGTGACAAATCAAGTATAATCAGGGATAAGCTGTATTGAAATAGTCAATATTTTGCGATTTATTTAGTTAAGCAACAAAGCAGAACAACTCTCTTGATAGCCTAAAACAGATTGCAAAATAGTCTCCTCCGTGTTTCGAAAAGAACAAGATAATTGTTACCTAGATACATCAAAGGTGTAAATCACATATTCACCCAGTTTACAGATAACTCGTGGATTGGTGGATTATCATGCTATAAAAAGCAGTAATAAACCTCTTTTATAGCAACGTTTGCTGTAAAAACATCAACTTTTTATTAACTAATGGACAGTTTGACTTATTTTAGATGTTGCCCGTTAATCAATTTACCTGCCCTTTACATTAAGGTATCATGTCATTCAATTCTTACGAGGGGTGCAAATACATAGTTTATTATTTTTCTAATTTGTAGACTCTATGTCCACTATAGCCACCAACGTTCTTTACCAGTCCTTTTGCCTCAAGAGATTTGACAAAACCGTTAGCAACAGAAATTTTTACACCAGAAGCTCTTGCAAAACTTTGGATCGTAATCGCCTTCATACCCTGTAATGCTTTTATACCTTGGGACTCTTCCACGAAAACCGATAATTTTTGTTTTTGCTGCGGTTTCGCTCCAACCTTCTTAAGATCCTCCTTTTTTCCTGTTTTTGTGTCGCCAGCTGGACTAGCAGCAGCGGTATTAGTTGCTTTGTCTGTTGATCCTACTGGCTTCTTCTTCATGCCGCCCATACCATCAATGTTGGATTAATGCGCCTTATAAATTCTAGTTCCTAAAATAGGCATTATTTCCAGTTCAATACAGCAGCAGCTTAAATCAATAACTCTATGGATAATCCAATATTCTCTAGTGTAAAATATCATCTAAAAAACTTAAAACTGGATAATATCCTTAAAATCATCATTGAACTTTTCTCTCATTGTAGATACATTTGAGCAAATGGAGCAAACATCCAGTAGACTCGCTCTTACTGATTATCTCGTCTCTCTTTTGAAAAGAACACCCTCGGATATTATTGATAAAGTAATATACCTTATACAGGGTAAGATCTCCCCTGACTATGAAGGAGTAGAGTTAGGTTTAGCAGAAAAAATGGCTATTCGTGCACTTGCTCAATCCGCAGGATTAGACCTTGCAGTTATAGAAGAAATCTATAGGAAAACTGGTGACCTTGGCGACGCTGCTAAAGAGGCGACGAAATCAAAGAACCAAGCTACTCTATTCGACGATGCAATGACTGTTGAAAGGGTATACTCAACCTTAGATAAGATTGCACGTTCAATAGGCTCTGGTTCACAGGAAGTCAAAATAAGGCTCGTAAGCAGTCTTTTAAATAATGCAACTTCGCGAGAGAGCCGCTATATAATGAAGTTCGTAATGGGAACGTTACGACTCGGTATAGCAGACCATACTGTAATGGATGCATTAGCGTTGGCATTTACAGGAGACAAATCCAACAGACATACACTAGAAAAAGGTTATAATGTTTCCAGTGACTTAGGAACAGTAGCAAAACTATTAGCTACAAAAGGTCTTGAATCTGTAAAATCGCTTCAAATAACTTTGTTTAAACCAATTAGACCAATGCTGGCAGAACGCGTAAGTACTTCCGAAGAAGCATTAGAAAGAACGGGTAGTGAGGCGGCAGCAGAATACAAATTAGACGGCGAAAGAATACAAGTGCATAAAAGAAAAGAAAAAATAGAGCTCTTTTCCAGGAGACTTGAGAAGATCACAGGCCATTACCCTGATGTCGCAGAAGCAATAAAGTCAATCAAGGCAGAAGAAGCAATATTAGAAGCAGAGGTTGTAGCCATTAACCCCCATACTGACGAATTTCTCCCGTTTCAGGAACTAATGCACCGCCGCAGAAAATATGGGATAAAACAGGCAATAGAAAACTATCCTGTCATTATGAATTTTTTTGATGTATTACATCTAGATGGAGATGACAAGACTTCGTTAGACTATATCCACCGACGTAAGGTACTTGAAAAAATAATCCATGGATTAAGTAATGAAAAGTTAAGGTTAATTCGGCAAACCATCGTAAAAAAATCAGAGCAAATTGACAAGTTTATGGCCTCTGCCATTGAAAATGGATGTGAAGGACTGATGATAAAGCAACTTACAAGCACATACAGAGCAGGAGCTAGAGAATTCGCGTGGGTGAAACTAAAACGTGAGTACCGAAGTGACCTCGCAGATACACTAGATCTAGTCATAACAGGTGCACTTTATGGTAGAGGTCGCAGAGTTGGGAGATATGGTGCCCTTTTGCTCGGAGCCTATGATTCTAAATTTGACATGTTCAGGAGTACATGTAAAGTTGGAACTGGCTTTACTGATCAACTTCTTGAACAATTTTATAATAATTTAGAAAATCATCTCATTACACATAGGCATGCAAGGGTGGATACAGGAATGGAAATGGACGTATGGTTTGAACCAAAAATCGTAATTGAAGTTATTGCTTCTGAAATAACCCTAAGTCCTTCTCATACTGCAGCTTTGGATACAATAAGGCCAGGATATGGACTCGCACTCAGATTTCCAAAGTTTACGGGCAAAATAAGATACGATAAGAAGCCAGAAGATGCCACTGGCGTTGAGGAATTAGTATCGCTGTATAAAAAACAAATGAGAACTATAAAAACGGGTGGAAAATAAATTTATTATAACCATTCACATTCCAAAGTTGCAACAACCCTCCCTGTAGACACTTACATAATAAAGAATGCTACAACATAGTGTAAGATGGCTTAATCCATTTACAGACATGTATAATAAAATGATTGAAAACAGGGAGGCGAACGGATTAAGGTAACGGAGCCTACTGGAAAGTATTTTCACCTTCAAATTAAGAGCAGTTCACTTACACTTGCACACAAAGCCATCGAACAGTTTGACGATGTAGATATAGCTTCGCCATACGTATAATATTTTACAATCACTTTTCAAATGCAGAATTAATCTATTATCTTATTGATTCTTTCCTATCCTACTACCATATCCAAAGCCTTTGTGTTGTCGATTATTCTTGGATCTAGAAGCTTGCCGTTTAGGTGGGAATCCACCACTGAAGACCCTGATGCCTATTATTTTGTTTATTCTGTCCGTCATTGGTGTTACTGATGCATAAGGTGCATTAACAGGTCCAATTATCTCAACTACTTTTCCTATAGGCCTTCCGTTTGCATCAACTAATAATTCACCACTCTTTGTTTCCTTCCCAGCAGTTTCTAGTCTTATAATGAGCCTTCCACTCTTTGCTAAATGCATAACCTCACCCCTCTCCTCAGATTTTGTAACCACCATCAAGATCCACTCGTCATCATATACCGTCAACAATATTTTAGGTTGTTGATATACAATACCCTGACGTCAAATTTTTATTCATAAACAAAGATACAGAATATTGAGTGTTATTACCTTTTGGGCGCTATCGTTGACTAGTTTTCTGTTTATTTCTTTTTTGTGACATTTTTTCTGCAATGGTAGTAATGATTGCAGATTTTTTTGCATCTTCCGATTTTGGAAGCATTATGTATCCTGATCTAACAAAAGATCTTCTAGGATACCTTGCCTTATCATTAGTATCTTCTGTCGCTGGATTGTAGCCTACCAATTTGGCAGCATCAATTAGCTCTGTGATTGTTGGATCGAAAACTGCGTGATTACGTTTAACCTTGCGTCCCTTCCGTTTTGATAGATGCTTATTAAAATAATCAAGCCATAAAATTATATGCTCATAATCTTTCAACTTATATTATTTTAGTAGTGTTAAATATTAAGATTATTAATCAAAAGAAGATAGTTACTTTAGGCCATAAAGGCAATCAAGTAACATTTAAGATATGCATCAATATTCTCGTAGAATATGGCACGAATTCATGCTCATACCCGCGGCAAGTCTCATTCTGCGCGTCCAACTTCTAAGGACGCACCTTCTTGGCTAACACACAGCCAAGGCGAAGTATCTTCATTAGTAGTCCAGTTATCGAAGGAGGGGTTAACATCAAGTGAAATTGGCATTAGGTTGCGTGACGAATATGCAATACCACTTGTAAAACCAGTGCTAGGCAAAAACATTTCCAAGGTATTTGACGAGAATAATATTAAACGAGATATGCCTGAAGACTTAAATCAACTAGTTCAAAAGGCAGTGGGACTTCAAAAACATCTTAGAATCCACAATAGCGATCACAGAAACGTTCGTTCTTTGGAACTAATTGAAGCAAAGATACATAGACTTTCTAGATATTACAAACGGGTTGGGAAGCTTCAAAAGAACTGGAAGTACGCAGCAGTAATTGCTCAGCTAGAGTAAGAGCTTAGCATGGGCGTCAATGAGCTTTATCGTGATCTAAAACCTTTTTGTGAAAAGATTCGTTCAATCGGGGAAAACGGTAACGAGATTTTCATCATTACTCATTTGGATGCAGACGGTATAATTTCTGCCAGCATAATTTGTTCTTCCTTAACAAGACTAGGCGCCAAATGCACCATTCGAACTGTTTCTGATTTGACTTTGGACCTTATTGAACAAATACAGTCTGAAAATCATGATTTCTATATGGTTACCGATCTTGGAGGAGGAATGGCAAACGAATTATTCAAGGCTCTTAATAACAAATGGATGATAATTGATCATCATCAAATTCCATCAGAAGAAATGTTGGGAGATTATAATGATCAGATTCTAAATGCGTGGAAATATAGTATAGATGGTGGTAAAGAAATTTGTGCTGGAGGAATGGCATATCTGGTAGCAAATACACTTGACAGAAAAAATAGAGATCTTTCCTCTATCGCTGTTGTTTCGGCGATAGCAGATAGGCAAGATCAAGGTGATAAGAAATCACTTATAGGTATGAATTCAGAAATTGTGAAGACCGCTCAGTCATTAGGACTAATCAGTGTAGATCTAGATCTTATGTTTACAGGACGTGAGACAAGGCCGCTTCACGAGGCTCTTGCTTATACATCATTTCCTTATATTGACGGATTGACCTGGGATACAGAAAACTGCTATACATTATTTAAAAATGCTGGTGTAAAGATGAAAGATAACGGGAGGTGGCGGGCCCTGTCAGAAATATCACAGGAAGAGAAAAGCATCATTTTAGATGCCATTGCCAAATTTGTAGCTACTTCTTCCCAAAACATCGCAGCCAATGTAATAGACAATCTTATGGGGTATAGATATACACTTATAAATGAAGATCAAAGAAGCCAGCTTCGTGATGCTAGAGAGTTTGGTACAATGCTTAATGCATGTGGAAGGATCAGAAAAGCTGGCGTAGGTATTGGAATTTGTATGGGCGATAGAAACACAATGTTAGCTCAAGGCGAGGAAATAGTGGTTAATTATAGAACAACTTTGAGAAATTACCTTTCTGCCATTTTCGCTGAAAAATGGCGCTTAGTTGATGATGGAGAATCTGTTTTTGTGAATGGCGAGGGACTTTTAACTGAAGACATGGTCAGTGCAGTTGCTTCAATATTAGGTGAATCCCCTACATTCAGTGGCCGATTACTTTTTGTCAGAACGCTGGCCAAGGATGGCACTTATAAATTTTCTTCAAGGAAATGTCTTGGATGCAAAATAGAATCAAATCTAGGCTTATTAATACGTACCTGTTCAGAATCTGTCGGCGGAATTGGAGGCGGTCATTTTGCGACGGCAGGTTGTAGAATTCCATCCACAAGATTAGAACACTTTTTACAAAATCTTAGGAGCTCGATAGTTCATGACAGATTCGCAACTGCCTCTTAAGATAATCACCATTATAGAGATAAAGTTCCAAAAAAGGTCCGAGATGAATGCAATCATGAAGGCATTAATACCTGACAATGTTAACTTCCCAAAAGGACTATCAATGGGATTGTTTTCAAGAGGTAATACTTTATTTTTTGAATTTTTCTGTAATGTTAAAACTGAAACGCTAATCAACACTATTGATGAAGTATTAAACCACATTTCTGTTGCAAAGAAAGTGATCACTGTTGATTGATTTAAAACTTTTGAAAGAAAATCCACAAGTTATAAAAGATATGCTGAATAAGAGAAACTTAGACTTTCCAATTGATGAACTAATTGCTCTTGATAAAAGACGTCGTGAATTGATATTCGAAACGCAGGAGATTAAACATAAGAAAAACAACCTTGCAAATTCGATATCCATCAAAAAAAGGAACAATGATGATGCTAATGCAGAATTAGAAGAAATGAGCGCGATTGGAAGAAAGATTGTCAGTCTTGATCAAGAAAAAATGACAATTGAACTGAAGTTTCGTCGTCTAATTATGATGCTTCCGAATATCATTGACAAATCTGTGCCAATTGGAAATGATGAAACTAACAATCTCATTATCAAATCAGAGGGAGGTAGCAAAAAAAAGATCAGTTTCAAACCTAAAGACCATGTTGATATTGCCACTAATCTTGATTTGATTGATCTTGAGAGGGCTGCAAAGATATCAGGTGCAAGGTTTTACTTTCTCAAAAACGAACTGGTAATGATGAACCAAGCGCTGATACACTTTGCATTGGATTTTTTATCAGAGAAAGGATACACACTTGCTCAACCTCCTTACATGATTAAAAAAATCGCTATGGAAGGGGCTGTAATACTGGAGGACTTTGAAGACGTAATCTACAAGGTTGAAGGGGATGATCTGTATATGATAGGTACTTCTGAGCACGCAATGGCTTCTATGCATATGGATGAAATTTTAGAAGGTAAGAAATTACCAATTAGATATGCTGGTGTAAGCCCATGCTTTAGAAAAGAAGCTGGTGCACATGGCAAGGATATGAAAGGTATTTTCAGGGTACATCAGTTCGAAAAGGTTGAACAATTTGTATACTCGCGTCCAGAGTATTCACATAAAGAACATGATACTATGTTAACGGTGACGGAGGAATTCTATGAGCAGCTTGGAATCCCTTATCGAATAGTACTCTTATGCTCAGCAGAATTGGGTAAGGTTTCAACAAAAACATATGACATTGAATCATGGATGCCTGGTCAAAATGCATATAGGGAAATCGGATCATGCTCGAACTGTACAGATTATCAATCCCGTAGGTTAAGCATCAGATTCAGAGACAAGACAAATGAGGAAACTCGGCTAGTCCATACCTTAAACAGTACGCTTGTAGCTACCGAACGAACCTTAGTAACAATTATGGAAAATTATCAGACTCCACAGGGTAACATTGAAGTCCCAGATATTCTTCAAAAATATATGGGAGACATGAAAGAAATTTCGCTAAAGGGTTGACGGCCGCCCTGATAACTTGACAATGGAAATCTAGCTTAGAATAAGATAAGCGCTCATTATATCTATTGTCAAATGGGAAATCCACAGAAATGCATATTATACTTGTGCTTTCTATTTGTATATATACATAATAGATCTGGTTTCACATTAAGATTAATCAGTGGCTGCGAAATGGATAACCATTAACTTTACGGGCCTTGATAGATCGGCATAAAGGTTAAATAATTGAATTCGGTTGATTAGATCAATATGAAAAAGCCAATTATGCTGGCTATAGCAACATTAGTTATCCTTACAGCTTCGACATTTACATTACAAGCGATTCAGATAGCAAAAGCACAATATGGTGGCGCTACTGGAGGCAACATTGAAGAGCAACTAAAATTAGCGAAAGCTAAGATTACTGAGTCACATGCAGCAGGAGCATATGGCTCTGGTGTGCCTATGTTAGGAACTAACATTAATGAAACAACGATCTTCATTGGTATCCTGGTAGCAATATTTGGTGGTGTTGCGGCAGCCTTCTTTATAAAGAGCAGAAGTGGTGCAAAGGCAAAAGCAACTGCTTGACGCTACCTTTTTTTTATTTTAACAGACATTACTTATCGACTATCAGTTCACACTCAGTGACTGCAATGGTCGTGAATTAAGATTTTAGATCATATCATATTCAAAAAGGGAGAAAGTGAAATAGCTTTAGACTATATTGGACCAAAATGTATATATCATAGAATTCTACTTGCTGTATATGATAATGAGCGCTATCCTAAGCCTTATGGCAGTGGTTAGTACCGCATTCAAGGATCTGATTACACAGATTGGACCTCAATACGACCCACTATTCTATGATGTAATGATATACATCTTCGGCACCATGCTGTTCGCAGTGTTCTTGTTAAGTGTCATTGCATTCTGGTTAAGAAGAAAAGGTCTTGGCGGTGGTTCCGCAAAGGAGAAATGGACACAAGAACTGGAAAAATACTTCGAACGTGAGCAAATTGGTCTAATTCCGGATGAAAAACATCATTGGTGAATCAGAACTGGCGTACTAAATTGAAAATCTAAAATGAAACCCATAAACTTTTCTTTGTTTTTTATTATACCCTCTTAGTTTGCTTGTTTTACAAACAGCCGTTTTCTGTCAACCCAAATCAAATTTGTCTATCCGGTAGCCAAGATTCCATTGCAATGTTTTTGATGATAAGGCCCAGATATAGGTAAACAAAATGACGCTTAATGATATGTGATGATGCCTTATGAATAGACTGGTAGGAATCTCTTTCCCTTGGCAGTGATTGAGGAAACACTTTTCTTTTCATATCAGTGTCCTTGCTTGAGTCCATCTTATAAAAAACATCTGAAGTTAGCACACACTTTCATGCATTAAATATATAAAATCTCGATTCTCTACCTCTGTTCCGGTGGTGCAGGTAAGATAAAGCATACCAGAAGTGGTAAAAAGATATATGGCATGCCATTAAAGATGACTACCTTAAAGATTATATAAAATTAATGTACTAAATCTCCAACACAGGCAATATTAAAAGAAAAAAAGAGGGTTCTTTTTTAAATGACTTGCCATGGTCTTGTTGCAAATGTTATTCCCAGGCCTGCCCCGATCACGATACACTGGTATGTTACATCTGCATATGGAATAGGTTTATAGATCGGCGGACCAGTTACTTGTACAGTTTGCCCCGGACCAAGACCTGGACCAATGTGCTCTATATTAAGCTGTGTGTGCACATGATATATACCTGGTTCTAGTGCTTTCGCAGTAATGGAATATGGTATTGTTCCTTGGGGCGGAATATCAAATATATTTCCTGGAGGATCCCTTGCAATAAATTCCCATCTGTTGCCTGCGTTAGTTGATTCACTAAACAGTGACAACCATGCTCTTAGAGGCCTATTAACCAGACTCTGTAGTGTGCCCTTGACTGTTATTGTATCACCAGTGTGAACAGTTTGAGCGGAAAAAGATTCATCTGCTATTTTCACGAACCTACTTTGAAGCTGCGCTTGTACACCATGTCCCTGTGCCATTGGCAAGAAAGCAAATGCGGTAGACAGCAATGTAGCTGCTGCAAGAGCCGTCAGAAAGAACGTCTTGCTATTTATCATATTGTTAATCTATTCATACCACTAGAAACAAAGATATATATTTTGCTGAGAAGGCCCTCCAAATTGGTTTTATTAACAGGCGACATCTCGCGTGCTAAATTAACAGACATGTTAAACATATTTCCTATACACGACTTGTTAAAAAAGAACGGCAGGAAAACAACAACTTTCATATTTTTGAAGGTTCAATAACGTGAGAAACTAGATCCATTGTGACAATATTTGATCTTGTCATCAAACAAGATGGTCAAATTTAGAATCCTGATAGGTAATATTACCTAACGCCAATGAACTAAGACATTTAAGCGATATTCAAAGGGCTGTATTATGCAGGACATTGGAGATCGGTAAAGATGTAGATCAGGAGGAGGCTAGATTTGACATGCTATCAATATTTAATAAGAATGATCTCTAGAAATATGTATATCATTGTGCTTATCATTCGTGATAATCATCTATGATAAACAACTTTTGTCATATTGCTTTTATAATGTATTAACCAATAACTCTAAATCATATAATATTTCTTATTCAATTGTGAAGATATTTCATCTAACACAATACAAATATGTACACCATATTAATATATTACCTACTCAAAATGACTACTGACTAACATATGGCACAAATGCCAGCACTAATACCAAAGGAAGTAGAAATCCAAAGGCTAAAGAAGATCTATATCATGGTCATAATGCTGGGTTCAATCGCAGCATCAGTTGAGGTAGATAACTTTGTCGATGGATCTTTGCATCAAACAGCTATTCGAGATAGTGCATTTACTCCAGCA
>DATDFS010000037.1:0-50800 GCA_036522495.1 Nitrososphaeraceae archaeon
AGCTGGTACGGTTACTTTTGCAGAAGCACCTGGAGCAATTGGTGATCCTCCTATGGACGCAATCTTACCCCAATAGGAAGCGCTCAATGACTGACCGGGTTTGGGAACAAAAGCAGCAAGCCAATGTATTGAAGAAGTATATGCAGCTATGTATGGCTGCATATTAGATGGAGTTTTAGAAGTTCCTAAAACACTTAAATCAAGATCACTTAAATTAAGAGTTCCGGTTATCACCTCTCCTTTTGAATTAACAACATATGCTGGCGCAACCCAGTAGCTTCCAGTGCTGTTAAACTGTTTAAAATAAATAGTCATTAGAAAGGGCTGACCATTATCAACATCGGTCTGGATTTTGTATGTATAATAATTATTTGGTTGAACACCTTTGCCCACATACCAGTTATTGTTTTGTGCGTAAGCATTTTTTATCATACCACCGGAACTATTTGTGATGTTTGTTATCGCTGCAGTGATCAATACAGCTGCTAAAGCAAATGCAAATAATCTATTCACGAGAGTAAACTCCTTTATTGTTGGCTTTCCACTATTCGCCATTGCATAAAATAGATCAAGTTCGAGTTGATAAATGTTTATTCAGAATTGTAAGCATAATCTAACAGCATAGATGTCTGTATATCTATATCAACTTCGAGACTAGCCTGGTTTATATAATAAAATATTCTATGGATTTGTTTATATTTTTTAAGTAAGGTCTATTTGGTAGCATCATCGCTATCAAGGTCTACATTAAAGCAGATAAACGAATAAGTAGAGGATTAGGGTAGTTATTCTCAGCATATGTGTAATTGTCCTAAAGTTCACTTTTATGAAGTGGATTTTAAATTGGCAGGCGTGAAGGCTATACCAAATCACAAGAACTGTGGAGACCCATTAAACGATGATCAGTTTTCAAAATTTGAAAAGGAACTCATGAAATATTGGGGTTTTGAAGAAAAGAAAGAGTAGCGCGATTGTGGATCGGTCAATTGTAGTATTTATAAATGAAAACCCATGATCGTTTAAATTCTACAACGTAGTTTTTTAATGGATCGTAGTCAACTTTATTAATACCTGTGATAAACCCGATGTAGGTGATTTTGGATGACCAAGATGTTAAGTGTCAATATCGATACGTCAGGTGTAGACTCAGGTGAAGCCCAAGAATGGGTAAATGAACTTGCGAATGTGTATGCTGATATGGAAATTGAAGATGTGAATGTCTCAGGGAATAAAATTTCATTTAAAGCAGGATTCTCGGGAATGGATGATACTGAACCAGACGACATAAAGATGAAAATCGAAGAGTACCTGACAATGAACGAAGCATTCCAGGTTAAGGACCTTTCTGTCCGTTAGGCTTCGAAAGGCTAAAACTTTTTCTTTTCTTTAGTCATTAGACAATTTTACCTCCTAATGAATCATGATTGGTAGTTACACATCTTTAAATACGGAAATGATCACCCAATTTTGGGTTAGAAGACATGACTTGTAAGGGTATATGTATACGTCATAAAGCACAAAAACCGGTCGGTTCTGGTCGTTATACTAGTGGACAAAAACGCTGTCAGATATGTGAGATATTTATAAAATGGGATGGATTGTGGTGCCCTTGTTGCGGTTATAGATTAAGGACAAAACCCAGAAATCTAAAGTACAAGGCTAAGTTACGGGCAAAAAGCAACAAGTTAGAACTCGTCGAGGCGGCCGCTTCTGTAATAACTCGTTAATTTTTCAAGACACTTTTGCTTACCTTGAAGAGACAGTTATGAAGCTTCTGCATATGCTGTACCTCATTACTTAAGTCCATCGCGATCTGAATTAATTTGGTGTATTTGCTACAAAATTTTTCACTTTTTTCCAGCAAGCTTTTTCCTCCAATCTTGCCTAGGTAATAGTAGCAATCTGGCAACATGCCGGTCTGAAGTAGATGCTTCATTTTTATAGAAATTAACTCTCTGTCATATTGCGTCGAATTTAGTCCATATACTCCTTGAAAAGATCTTGATATATTAGATCTCGTGGCTCTTTCTACCCCTATGCATTCTAATGCAGCTATGATTGCATCTGCAATATCTTGCCTCTTGATAGTTAGGTTCCTAATTTGGTATAATTCATGAAGCGGCATTGGTTTTGAACCTCCTAGAGATAGAATACCCTCGAGAAAATCATACGCAGATATTTTCATCCACATCGCCGCAAGAATAGGTTGTGTTTGAATAGCTCTGTTAATCTTTTCGTACCGAAAAAGAGATCTAATTATGGCTCTTTTTCCAAATGCCGTTAGCATTTTTCGATATGTGCTAGAATTAGAATTGCCTTCGATAATAGACGATAACATAAACTTATTGTCGTCATGCAATAAAATCATATCTTTTAACACTAAAATATCGGTTAAATGCTTTGGCAATGTTGGAAGAGTGATTAACTCTACATTATAGTTGCCTATATTTAAGATTCTGTTACTCTCATTAGTCTGCTCACTATTAAAAATTGCTAGATCATATTCGCAACAATCAAACGATATTTCAGATATGGTAGATCGGCAACCGATGATCCCTACAGGATGAGGGATATTATCGTCAACGTATCTCCTAATGTCTTTTGGTATTCTTCTGTGCAAGAATATTTGGCAATGGTTATCTGCAAAGACACTTAAAGATAAATATAGTGAGAAAAAGTTTACGAACAGGTTACATTGATTTAAAAGTTAAGCACGTATGAATTGTTTCGTATTGGACACAAGTTTTATATGAAGATCAGAATCCTGTCAGCTTTACTGTGAGCTCCGGTGGTGTAGTCCGGTTAAGCATTTCGCCCTCTCAAGGCGACGATCCCGGGTTCAAATCCCGGCCGGAGCATTAATTTATTATGCAGGATTCTGTAGTCCGGTTATTCTCTTCATATATTCCTGGCAACACAGCCAGAATAATAGGGGGACTATCATAATCGTCATCATCCTGCAGTACTCGAAATAAATCCAATGATACTAAAAAATCTTATTCCACAAAACAACAATACACGTTATTGTTGTTGACATATTGGGTATACCTTGATACGTCAATTGTGAAGCCGCTGGATGGATATAATTATTGTTAAAAGATATGATGGAAAACTAGTAATCTATTTCGGAGATTCTGGTTGCTAAGGAATGACCGCTTTTAATATGTGTAGAGTAATGAAGTCTCATCAGTTCTGCAATATTTGAGTCTGTAAAATATTTAATGTTGTACCTTGCAAGAAACAGATTACAATCATGACAGTGTATTTCCTTGAATTTCAATGATGATTATTTATATATTTCTATATTTAAATTATCATAAGGCATGCTAACAATTTTGCGGATATAGTTTCAAATCCTGTTGGCATTAATATCACTATTATTATTGTTGTCGCTCTGCTGTTTATTCTTATTCTCCGTAAAACGTGTCTTTGATACCTTGTAATAGATTATTCCACCTCTCCTTTCTATAACTGCTATGACTGCTTCTTTTCCCATTATTCCTATTTGTTCAATAGCAGTAGAAAAGTCATTAGCTTTCATATCAATGCCTTCACTGATACCAAATACAATGTACTTTGAAGGCTTTTTTTCAAATTCACCTCTCTCGTATACCCTAAAGTCTACCCCAAATCCAAAACCTTCTTTCGCGATATAACCTCTGCTTCTCAAGTCGCGATAAATCAAAAATTTCGTTAAGATATCTTTATCGTATTTTAACGAAAGTTCCATAAGAGACTCCAAATTGAGGTTGTTATCTCTCTTGCCTTTTAATACCAGACGTTTAGCGTAAATGAGATACAATGCCTCGTATGGTTTTAGAAGGTATTCAGAATCTTCCTTTTCGCCATATCCTTTACTACTTAATTGATCTTGAAATCTAGTTTCTGTAACAGAGATTTTCATTCCTCTTCCTGCCAGAACCGCTTCAATAAGATATGGAAAATCACCAGTATCAAGAGAAGGAGGCGAAGCGGATTGATGATTATAGGATGTGGAAAAGGGCGAGGAAGAGGTCATAACAATTAAATCAGAGAGTACAACCCCATTTAAGCATTCAAAATATCGGTGAAATTTGATGAAGGGTGTTAATTATCGAGAATCCCGTGGTATGCCATATGTAAGGCGTGAATATATTGCAGGAAAACCACAGATAAAAATTGCAAGATTTTCTTCTGGCCAGGCAAAGAATGATTATGATTACAAAGTTGAATTACTTACCACCGAGAAAATGCAACTAAGACATAATGCACTGGAAGCCGCCAGATTAGCAGCTAACAAGACAATGGCCAAAGCAGGAGAAACGACATTCTTTTCGACTCTTAAAGTATATCCACATGTTGTTCTGAGAGAAAACAAAATGATAGCAACAGCTGGTGCAGACCGTTTACAGGAAGGTATGAGACGAGCATTTGGCAAGGCAACAGGACTAGCTGCACGAATCCAACCTGGACAGGCAATTTTTGAAGCCTATGTTACATCTGCTAACCTGAATCTCGCTAAAGATGGTTTCAAAGTGGCTTCTAGCAAACTAGGTTGTCCTGCTATTGTACGAATCACGCCATTAAAAGAGCAAATATTCGAATCTGAGGATTGACAACTTTGTTTTTCTCTTATCAGCTTTGACATTAAATTTTGATCCTTCTAGCAATGCAGATCGGTGTCGGTTACCGTATCTATTTCGGAATTGCTTTAACTTTATCGTGGTCCATTCATTCCTTCTAACATCCATGAATAAGAACGAAAGGCAGTATTTTGAAAGAACCATGTCTTTGAATATTTGATAGTCAGTAGAATAAAAAGCTGAATATTTACTTATCATTAATGAATTCAATGTAAAAAATTGCTAATGTGTTTCGCTTGTGATAATGAGAGTAGGTATATTGAGCTTTTCATTATCGTTCACGCTTTTGGCTACTAGTAGATCCCCTTCAGAAAATAAACTAATGATTTGACGCCAAATCTTTTGAGCGGAACATTCCGTAACGCGGATAAACTTTCCTATCCTTTACTTAGGGGTGAGTCTGATGGACACAACGATAATCATCCTCATATTTTTTATTAAGCATTCTAACAATAGCAGGCATAAAGTTTATTGTGCCACTCTGCAAATCATGATAATCAGATGTAAATGCTGCAAATTATTTCTGATTTAGAAGACTCCCAATTTAATGGTAAAAGGGTATTGGTCAGAGTCGATTTTAACGTGAGTGTGCTTAACGGTTCAGTCTCAGAGGACTACAGAATTCGAATGACTCTTCCAACTATAGAGTATCTATCTAAACGTGGTTCTAAAGTGGTGTTAGCATCGCACCTTGGCAGACCAGAGGGGCCACAACACAGTTATTCCCTTGAACCGGTAGCCAAGAGATTATCTGAAATAATTGGAAAAAAAACTAAAGTTAGATTTGTTAATCAGTGCGTTGGAGAAACTGTTCATAATGAAATAGAAAAGATGAATAAAGGTGATATTCTATTATTAGAAAATCTACGCTTTCACAAAGAAGAGGAGGCCAATGATCTGATATTTTCTAAACAAATCGCCTCATTAGCTGATATATATGTAAATGATGCATTCAGCACATCCCACCGGAGACATGCTTCCACACATGGTGCGGTAAAATTATTTGATATAAAATTGGCAGGCTTTAACCTTAACAAAGAAGTGGGATATCTATCAATGATCAAAGAAAATCCAATCAAACCGTTTACTCTGGTGATTGGTGGCGTAAAAATAAAAGACAAAATAGGTGCCCTCGAAAATTTACTCCCTAAAGCAGACAGAGTGCTAATAGGAGGAGCTGCTGCATATACATTTCTGAAGGCAAAAGGTATCAACACTGGTAATTCGGTAATTAATTTTGAACATCTACCATGGGTAACGAATGCACTTTCAACATTTGGTGATAAAATAATGCTTCCCTCCGACCATGTGATAGCTTCATCGCCGAAGGGCTATTCTGCAAGTTTGGTGAAAGGTGATATTCCAGACGGTATGATAGGCTTTGATATTGGTAATGAAACAGTTGAACGTTATTCTGCTGAGGTTGGCGCGAAGGGCCCTGGAACAGTATTTTGGAATGGACCTATGGGATTGTTTGAAATTGGATTTTTTGCAAATGGAACAATCAACATTGCAAAAAGCATGGCGTTGGCGTTCTGGCGAGGCTCAAAAACATTGATAGGTGGGGGAGATACTTTAGAAGCAATGAAAAAGGCAGGTGTTTCGGAGGGTGAAGTCAGTCACGTATCTACTGGCGGAGGAGCTACCCTGAGATTTCTCGCTGGCGATGAAATGCCTGGAATCGTTGCGCTTAATGAAAAATAAAATGAATAACAAAACGCATTCAACTCACGTACGAGAGTTCACCAAAAGTACGTTTATTCTATGCAATACTAGCCTTGACGGCTTTCAGATGAATGGCGTCATTCTCTGCACTTATCTCTCATATATTCTCCAGATTTTAAATCTGTTGAAAGTTTCCAGTTGGAGGGGAAATTAATGATGCTATCATGTTAATTCTCGAATTAGATGATGCCTCTATATTGCCTTTAATTTCTGCGCGAGACCTTTTTTAATATGTATTCTCCTCTAAACCAAAGTGAGGATAGACAAAAACTGCAAAATAGGTCTGTCTATCACTTCCGTTTATGAAGTATATATACAGACAGGAAAATCCTTCCATCAGTAGAAATAATTGATATTATGCTCAATTTGGGTCTAATTTGGAAATATCAATAAATACCTTGTAGTGTGCTGTTGCATATGGGAGGATATAGGTAGAAGGAGGGAGAGCATAAAGAAAAAATGACTTGTAAGGGTATATGTATACGTCATAAAGCACAAAAACCCTCTGGTACTTCTGGTCGTTATACTAGTGGACAAAAACGCTGTCAGGTATGTGAGATATTTATAAAATGGGATGGATTGTGGTGTCCATGCTGTGGATATAGACTAAGAACAAAACCAAGAAATAAAAAATATAAGGCAAGATTAATAGCAGGAAAGAAGCAACGACAACCTCCTATACAAGATACACAGTATTATGAAAATTATATTGTTCGTTGATTAGAATAATTCAATATATTACGCCATGAAAGCTTGATGATCACTTTCCCTGTAGACATTTATATAATAAAGAATATGAATTACAACATATTGTAAACAAGCTTAATCCATTTATAGGCATGTATGATAAGATGATTATTAATGACTTGGATATGATGATCTATAATCAGACGGGCTAAGCCACAGTTTATCACTACCAATAGTTTGCCTTGATCTTTTCGATTACTTTCTCATGTTCGGGACCCTTCTGTCTTGCGAACCTTTCCATGGAAGTGAGTGGAACGCCACCAAGAGTTCTTGCTAGGGCGGCAAAGAACAGATTCTTTATTGGGTTATTACGACCCACTTTACGCATGAATTTTTGAATTCCATACCTAAAATTATGCTGCCAAGTTTTGTACATGACACCTAACTTTGCTGGATCCATAGTACTTCCAATGTCAAAAAATTCTGATTTTTCAAGTAATCCAATTGGTACAAATGTTAGCGGAGTTACAGTGAATTTTGACTCTGGTTGTTCTACTTCAAGTTCATGAATAAGTCTTATTGTTTCCCAACTATCTTCTGGAGTCTCATCGTTGTCAAGGCCCATGATTAAAGTGAACGCGGGGACCCAGTAATGTTCGTTGAGGGTTTTTACACCTGTCTTTACCACCCAATGCCATTCTACAGGCTTAAATGGAGCTAGTTTTCTGTCTGCATATTTTCCGATTAATCTTGTACTGCCAGTTTCAAACCCGCATTGTATGCCAATATGATTATCTGGAGATGCTCTGATAATTTTAGACACATTTGGAATTAACTTTTCATCTGCAATTGCTCCAGCAAGAGTTCCATGCGTTGGGTTGGTATGCTCAATGCCCGTAGCCATAATACCTTTGAAGAGCTCTTCAAGTGCTTCACGGTTTGGCTGCATGTTCTTAGTTGTTCTCGGATTTAATCCATATACGAAAATATCGTCACTATGAATCCATGCATTTTTCAGCCCACCATATTTCATGTTGATTTCAATTTCTTTTTGAACTTTCTCAACCGGATAATATCTTAACGGTCTGAGCGTAACGTCACAGAATTTGCAGCCACGTCCACATCCACGCATTACCTCACTCATGCCATGCATACTCGGCTTAACAATATTTGGAATATCTTCAACCGAAGGTTCATCCCAATAATGGATGAATCTGCCATGATATTCTCGACCATTTCTTGAGAATTCTTTAATATCTATCTTAAATTTACTTTTCTTGAACGGATTTGCAGTATCCATTTCTCCATCAATAAGGGCATCAAAGAACTTTCCACCAGCACTAGCACCATCAATTTCTGGACCAATGCCGCCCAGGTCTCCCTCTACAATCCCATACAGACCGTATTCTTCAATTTTTGCAGGATCATAATTATATTGCCAAGTTCCGGAGGCACCCGCAATTACCTTGGCTTTACTTCCATTCCTTGCTTTAGCCTTGTTAATCCTATGGTGTAAGTCTCTACAATAATATTCATCGTATGACATTTGCCTGCGGCCATATGTAAAAGTCATGGTTACTGGACCCATGCCTAGTGGATCCATTTCATAAGTTCCAACTGCTTGAGTTTCTGGACCTATAAATTGTTCAATGTAATCTGGATGGGCAACTACAACATCTTCTCTACTATAGCCATCCCTTATCAGAGCGGCCTCAACTTTCCTTAGGCCATAGGGAGCATAGTTAGCGATGCCATTTGTATGCCCAATTGGATTGCAGATAAAGTCGAAAAGGAGACGAGGTGTAACTTGATTACCTAAAATACGATATAAAAGCGAAGTTTGTTTTCTGTTTAGATCCAGGGCGGGAGCACAACCAAAAAATGACGCTAAGGATATGCCTCGATATGGAGACATTAAAGTACGATCTGCAGTAAGGACAACCTTTGGATATTTCATAATCTCTTAATCCTAATCAACATCAATAAATGCAGACAGATTTTAAGTCTTTCTATCCAAAACTACATGATATTCTTATTTTTGCAAAGTTAAATCAATATCCTTTGTCGAATATAAGAATAGTGATGCATCTAGACTCTAACTTATAGAAGCATTATTTTTTAACACCCAGTGTTCTATTCTTTAATCTCAGCTGACTGCCTCGGCATTTTCTGCATGTTGTTGAGGAGATGGGATTTCTTCCCCCACATTTAAAACATATTTTGAAGAAGAGTCTACGTTGTTGAGCGATCTGTTTCTTGGAAGCATCTGTAATAGGCATTTATTAATCTTCTTCATACAAGCTAGATTTCTACCTTTCTATTCATATTTTTCAAATATTTAATAAAGACTGTTCTTTGTACCAAATTTCACCTCTATTTCTATTTGTTTACCTTGTCGATGTAATTATGTCTGTGTAAGTACAAGTGGATGTTGTTCTGAAATTATTTTATACATGCTAGACAATCGCTATCTTGGTCCTTGCTCATGCTTAATTAGATCTATGGTATGAAACCATTTTTTGAATAAGTATGTGTATTGTCAGAGGACATAATATGCTAAACTATGTCTACAAAAGGATAAAGCACATGATGACCACAAACTAAAAGATTCGAAAGCTGAGAAATATATACTACCCATAAGTTTCCTAGTTGTATATTATGATTCTTTATAAAGCCAGCAAAGAGTATATCCTGTTTGAGTTATTATTTTAGGAGGATCTTGTTTACATATATTCATAGCATATGGGCATCGTTCATAAAACCTGCAACCAGACGATAGATCCAACATATTTGGCGGATTGCCTTTAATAAAGTGTATTTGCTTGTCGTCGGAGTGTAGTTTCGGAATAGCGGCAATTAATGCATGACTGTATGGATGCTTTGGATTTCTATATATTTCGAACGCACTTCCAAATTCTACTAGTTGACCTGCATACATTATTCCGATTTTATCGGCGATCTCTGAAATAATAGCCATATCATGTGTTATAAGAATTACAGTCATCCCTTTTTCCTTTTTCAATCTCTTAAGTAGATTGATTATTTGTGCCTGAACAAGAACATCTAATGAAGTAGTTGGTTCATCAGCTATAACCACATCTGGCTCAAGCAATAAAGCCATAGCTATAATTACTCGCTGTTTCATTCCACCACTCAATTCATGAGGATATCTTTTGGTAATAGACTGATCAAGTCCGACTTGTTTTAGAGATTCTGAAATTTTTTCAGCACTATTGCCTCTGAAGTGATGTTGTTCCATAATTTCTGACATCTGATCACCAATTGTGTAAACTGGATCGAGTGAATTCATCGCTCCTTGGAACACCATAGCTATCTTTTTCCATCGGATCTTCTTATTAAAATCGGAATCAGAAAGCCTCATTATATCAGCACCGTTTAGTATGATGCTACCTTCAATTACTTTGCCTGGTGCTTGCATTGTTCGTAAAATAGCGGTACCAAGACTGCTCTTGCCGCAAGCTGACTCTCCAGCAATACCAAGCGATTCCTTTTCATTTATTGAAAAGCTAATGTGATCTACCGCCTTTATAATGCCCTTGTCTGTAAAATAATATGCTTGAAGATTGGATACTGAGAGTTTTGTTTTCGCCAATGATGGTGTCATCTACTAAGAAGATTTTATTATAGGATATTATAACCTATTATATAAGTTCTAGATCTGGCTAGTAATCTGTAGCTGGAAAATATCGCTTAAGCGACTTCCATGCAATAACTTACATACAAACTCAAGATATAATAGTCTTATATATACTAACCCAATACAGCTTACCGTTTCCATGGAATCTGATAAATGATTTATTAGGGGATAACAATTTTGAATATTCTTCTATGAATAATTCTGTGAATGGTATAGAGCATGACACGGATAATGATTCGAATTTAATAGAGCATTTCAGGAATACAACTACAACTTTAGGAGGTAACTCTACACCTTTGCTTGAGCTGAGGAATGTTACCAAGGAATATGTTGATGACCATGAAAAGCACAATGTGGTTTTGAATAACATCAACTTATCAATAAGTCATAACGAATTCATCTCAATAGTAGGGCCTTCTGGTTGTGGTAAATCAACATTATTAAGGATAATTATGGGACTGGAAACTTATACTAGAGGGGAAGTGGTATTCAAAGGTGAATACGTACAAGGAAAAATAAATTCATTGATGGCAATGGTTTTCCAATCATTCGGGCTCTTTCCATGGTTAAGCGTAATTGAAAATGTAGAATTTGGATTAGAATCCATGCATATCCAAAAGATTCAAAGGAGAGAAAAAAGCCTTCGCATCATCCAGGAAGTGGGTTTAGAAGGTTTTGAGGATGCCTACCCTCGAGAGCTTTCGGGAGGAATGAAACAAAGAGTTGGAATTGCTCGAGCGCTTGTGACTGACCCTGAAATCCTACTTATGGACGAGCCCTTCTCTTCTCTTGATCCTTTAACAGCTGAGGCATTGCGAGAGGAAGTTCTAAAAGTCTGGGGTAACAAGTTCACGGCACCAGACGTAGTAATAATGGTAACCCATAATGTTGAAGAGGCAGTATATCTTTCGGATAGAATTATAATTCTAAATCACAGGCCGGCTAGTGTTGTCAAACAAGTCTGTATCGACATTCCAAGACCACGCGAGAAACGTGACAAGGCAATATATGAATATGCAGATCAAATTACGACGCTAATTGCGTAATAATTATTTAGAACTTCCGCCATTATTAATAAAAATGTAAATTCACAGCGAATTGAGATTATTTTATTAGGTAAAAAATTTGGGCATACCGACTATTCATTACTACATGTATAGTAATGAAGAAACATATTGTAAAGACACAACATATGGTAAACCGTGAAGATTTGAAACTACATAAGACAAAACATAAGAAGGGAAGAAAAGATTTACAATAAAAAACAGTCTCAACTGAGGATTATAGCCGAACATACCATATTGCATAATCTAGAAGTTTGGAATAATGGGCAATAAATTTAGAAACAAGCTTGGAGGATACGGTAATGGATCAAGCATATTTCAGAACTGGTAAATTTCAGGATAATGCGAATCAATGGGAATAGTGTGACTTTAGAAAACAAAGCGAGCTGAGTATCATGAAGAGATTTACTATCGTAATTACGCAATAGATCTAATGTATAGTATCATAAAATAGGTGACAAAGAATACTCTGATCAAGGTTAGAGGTAGGGAAAGGTCTGAACGCTATTGAATCGGGAGAAACATTGTGTATCCCGTAGATTCACTTGAGGAGGGTTATCGAAAAGGTCATCGCAGCCGAATTTTTTTAGCTGGTTTCTCTAAATTAGCTCGCACATAAGATTAACCTGTATCTTATCAAATACGTTACCATATGCAAATAACTAGTGAAGATTTAGAAGATTCTGTAACAAGAATAATAATGTGCGAGACACATAATAAACGATGTCAGTTGATCCCGCGTATTAACAAATGCCCTTGTTGTAAGAAGAGGTTGTGTCTGTGTAATTATATACTTTAAGGAAAACCTCAAATCCAATAAGGGATGATGCTGTTATAAAGCAAGCCCAAGACAAAAACGCAAGATAACTGACAAAAAGGTGAAGATTTCCTTTTATCTATTTTGAGCAGGAGAGGAATAATGCATAGCATTTATTATTTAATTACGTAATGCATTATATTGCAGTTAGGATTCAATTAGTTATCTATAGTCACAGATCATAAATGAAAACTTATTTCTTTCGCCACCTTGTGTGTCTACATCACACTGAAAAACAAGTACGCCTCTCATTAGAATCGCTTCATACGGTAGGTGAAAAGGAATGTGTGGAGGGTTTTCTCAAATGCAATGATTGTGGAACAGTATATCCAATCATTGAAGGGGTAGCAATCATCGTAAAAGATTTTGCAAAATACGCTGAACAGAGGATGACAATGTATGGCAGGTGGTTATTGAACAGCAAAACAGACAAAATGAAAGATTTTCTAAAAAAAAATGGCGCACATTTATCACCAAGCCGTGTCAAAAATGACTTATATGAAGAAGGTGGTGTCTGGTTTATTCCATACAGATGGGTTCACTACGACCATTCTGTAGAAGATAGGCTCCTTAGTAAACTTCGGTGGCAGCAAAAACCAAATGAGCTTTATACCAGAGTTGTCCATGAAATAAATCCAAAAATGGATGGGATTGCACTTGATATGGCCTGTTCAGTGGGATATAGCACTCTGCAGCTTGCAAAAAAATACGAACTTGTAATCGGCATTGATTTATCATTTTCTTTTGTTATTGAAGCAAGGAAGAGGATGTATGACTTAAAACAGGGAAATGTCGAATTTTTTGTAGCTGATTCTCTTAGCAGTCCATTTAACCCAATGAAATTTGATTTGATACTTGCTCTTAATTTAATCGAATTAGTCAAACCAAAAGAATTACTATCTTCCATTCATTGGCTACTGAAACCACACGCGGATGTAATATTGACTGACCCATATGACTTTAACCGGGAGCCTCTTCCAAAGGAAACTTTTAATGCCCAATCTTTTAGAAAGCTGGTGAAAGACTTAGGATTCGAGATTGGTGAAAAAAGCAGTAAAAGTGAGTCATTTATCCCATGGATATTAAAGCTAAGTGAACGTGCATATCTGTTTTATTTTGTAGATTATATTAAGGCAAAAAAACTATCTAAACATAAATTCTAAGTTTTTTAAATAAGGGCTTCTAGGAGAACCGAAGTGACTTAAAAGATCGTCATATTTTCGGTAAAGACACGCCACTATATGTAAGTGAATAGAAAGGTCAGATTAGTTCTCTGCTTATAAAGATCAGTAATCAAAGCGTTTGAACTATCCTACCTAATGTAGGTTCCATTAACCTTATACTTTACCAATTAATGAAACTAAATATGCTCGCAACGAAGACCTAACCATCGTGTATAAAAATGACTTATCTTGATAGTTGCTGTCTGCTAAACCTAAGTGTAGCACCTTGTTTATCCATAAATTCTATAGTAACACTTCATCCAATGTCGGGAATATGAGAACCTTGGGTACCACATAAATGACATGGATCAACAAGGCCCTTTATGTTAAAACATGTACAACACCGATGACATTTGTCGCACAGCTCTAGTATGTTATCTGGAAACCTTTCTTTACTAATCTGTTCCTGTTTGGTGTTATATCTTTCTCAGCTGGTATTATTAAGCTCTCGAGAAATACTTCCGTTGTCTGCGTGGTATTTTTCCAGAAGCGATTATCATTTCATGGGTTTCATCGTTATTATGATTATTCTTTTTGACTCTCAACACGGCTCTGTTGTTAACAATAAATCTATAACTGCGAATGTGTTCTGTCTATCTCTGATGTCATGTTTGAACGCAAGGGAACATCCGTGGAGCGTGATGTATGCATGCTCTATACCTGTATTTCATAGGACTGAGTTTTAAAAATACCTCTAAGCACTGGAACCATTGGAAGAAAAAGGAAGAAGTCATTCATGTCGCAATCTGGAATTGGGTATAGCAGTTTAATCCTAAGAATGTTTACTTTAGAAAAAGAAGGAAGGATATCTGCATTTATCATAGATGAGACCATGGTTCAGATAGGTGGAAGAAATGAAGCGTGGATGTGGATTGCAATTGAACCAATCCATAGCACAGTTCTAAGAATCACAGCTGTATATTCTAATTGTGGCGGGACGTGGTATCCTGAAGCACGTTCTTCCCTTGGTCTTAAGCATATTGCACACATGTTTAGAGAAAGATCTGATTGAAAGAGGAGCGATTCAGTATTTCAAAGACAGCACAGAGAATTTTGATGATTACTATCCTTGTACTAAATCGAGATTATGTAACCTATCGCATGTATACAAATGGCTATGTCTATTTGTATTTATGCATAATGCAATGATAGCAAATATCAAGTTTCGCATATTGAGGTATATTATATGAGGTGAAACCAACTGTTAAGTTAACAGAGCCTATATTTTGGCGCTGTTAACTTAGTGGAGATTTTAGCCTCTTTTCCTCCACCTGTCTTATTGCCTCCCCTGCATCAAACCTCTTTATTATGAGCCCTCCACACCCATTATTTGTTCGTGTGCTATAACGTAAATTCTAACAGCTCCAACTTTGTTTATGAAAATAACTTTGTATTAAGATGTTGAGTCTATCCCAGTTTCACATTTGAAAATCGACATTTTCGACCTGATTTATCTCTATACATTAGACCGAATTCTATCATGCCTGAGATTTGCGTTTCATCGAAGACAGTGCCATCTCTGCATACGAGTTGATCTCCGATACAGCAGCTTGCACAAATTCCTACTCCGCATTTCATGTATCGTTCTAGGCTTGCCTGAACCGACAATGAATTTGTTAACCCAATGTCAAAAACCTTTTTTATCATTAATTCTGGACCACTGGTGTAAACAGTGTCAAACTTTTCCTTATTTACAATAAGTGACATAACATCAGTAGCATAACCTTTAACTCCGTAGCTTCCATCTTCTGTGCTAATAATTACCTTATGTTGGGTCTTATCAAGGAAATCATTTGCTTGCTTTTCAAAAAATACCTCCTCTTTCGATCTAGCACCGATAACTACAGTAGTATCAATTTTCAATTCATTTAGCTTAGTGGTTAGCCTCAATAAAGGTACAAGTCCTGTCCCTCCACCAACTAGAAGGGCCTTTTTGGTATTGTTGCCTATTTTGAATTGATTTCCATAAGGGCCACGAACTCCAAGAATCTCACCCTTTCTTTTATTAAAGAGCGCTGTTGAACCGAATCCAAGTTTGCGTATAGTAATAGCAGCATATCCCTTCTTTTCAGATACCATGACACTCATGGGAAGTTCTTCCACTCTAGGAATCCAAACCATCAAGAACTGTCCAGGTTTTGATTTAGAACTAATGTTGTCCTTAAAAATAAAAGTCTTGACTGTTGGGGTTTCTTCTATAATCTGCTCGATAACAACAGCTCTGATTCGATCAATATTTCTGTGCAAGTCCTACAATCTCCATGGCATTTTTCAATCCTTTTCTTTCCAAATATCTCTTTATACCTCTGGTAATGTTGCTAAAAGCAGAAACTCCTTTGTATCCAATTACACTGCCTAACTGTACTGCTGATGCCCCTGCAAGCATAAATTCTACCGCATCTTCCCAAGTAAATATTCCACCACATCCGATTACAGGAATACCAAGATTTTTGGAAATTTCATACACACATCTAATACTTACTGGTTTTATCGATTTGCCTGATAGTCCTCCTATCCTGTTGCTGAGAACAGGCATTAGAGTTTCAATATTGATGGCCATGGCACGAATTGTATTGATAGCCGTTATCGCATCTGCTCCAGCATCTCTTGCAACCTGAGCAATTTTGACTACATCTATGCCTCCGATGCCGACTTTGATAATGATTGGCTTGTGCGTATTCGATTTTATTTTTTTTACGATAGTGCTTACCATTTCAGGATCATCCCCTACTTCCATACCCATTTTTGCTACATGCGGACAGGATAGATTAATTTCATACGCAAGAATATTTAGCCCATCAAATTTCTTAATCATAGGTGGAAACTCATCCTCTGATGAACCAACAAGACTGACTATGATTGGAACATTTTTATTGAATGCGATTTCCCTTGAAAATGCTTCTGCACCTGGATTCGCGAGCCCGACCGCATTTATATAACTGCATTCCTCTAGAGAGACTAAAGTAGGATTTCTATAACCTTCGAATGGCTCGATACTAATTGATTTACTCACTACTGCTCCCGCACCGCTGCGATAGATTTTATTAAAGACGTCTTGTGAAATCCCTAAAAAGCCGGATGCAAGCATGGTAGGATTGCGAAGTTGCAAGCCTGCAAGATCTGTAGAAAGCGAGCCTGTATATGGCTGATGGGTTCTTTTCAATCTCTGAAAATCCTTCAAGCTTAGAGAATATATTAGTCAATCGTCCATATTCACTGCTTGAATCATGCGTTTATTCTGGAATTCTCGATGATGGAGATTACAAGCTGACGGGTTCACTACGACCATTCTCAAGGATGATTATCTAGTTAGGTTTTATGGATTACGAGTATGTATAAAACACTCAGGTCGGTATTGTTCTTCCTCTTGACAGTTTAAAGGAGACTACTCTGATGAGATAAAGCGGGCACATTAATAGATCTAACATATTGACGATGCATTTAGTATATAAAAGATCATATATATTATATCCATGTATATGAATATTATACGCTGGAAAAGCAAAAATAACGTCTATACTTTGTGTTAAAACGCGTGAGGGAATTTTCAAATGCCAAAACGTAAAGTAAAAGAAGATAAACCAAAAAAAAAGCTAGGAAAGAAGCAAATTTTACTACCTCCAATTGCAGCGGGTGCTGCTACATTTATTGGTTTACTTATAATGCATTTCATTCCTGCGCCTTCTGTACTTGGAGTATGCTTGAGAGCGGACAGTGTGAATACATTCAATGTTTATTCTAGGATTGAGTTGATTGTGGATAAACATACAAAACTGCTGCCTAATGATCTTGGGAAGCAGCCCAAAAACGGCACAGAATGTCTTCGAGTAATCCATACTGATAAAATTGGTAATTTGATCCACATTCAGTATGTGAGACCAATTCGTTTAACTATGCAAGATTTTATGAAAATATATTCTTATGATAATAGGACAATAACAGTAATAGATAATTCGACAAGGAGTCTGGAAAGGCAAACCTTGACACTAAAAAACTATAATATTCAATATTCTTACTTCTCAGAAAAAGGGTTTACAGCGGTAGATATACCATCAAAGATACCACCATTCACTAACAATCTGCTTGTAAGATTGGAATTAACCCCTAAGTAGACATAAATAGAGATGATCCTGCCCCTTGATTTGATTTTAAATGACAAAGAAAACAGCCGCAATTATTCGAGGCGATGGTACAGGTCGGGAACTTGTAGAGGCGATGATTAAGGTTCTGAGAGCATGTGATACGAAGATAGAATTAATCCTATGTGATGCTGGCTCCGAATTGTGGCAAAAAGTAGGTGGCAGTTCCTATATTTCAGAAGGTGTTTGGAATCTGTTAGAAGATAGTGACGCTTGCTTTAAAGGACCAACCACTACTATTCCAAATCCAAATGCTCCACGCAGCGTGGCGGTAAGTATTAGACAAAAATTTGAATTATATGCTAATGTGCGGCCTATTAAAACCTACAAACACAATGAAAGACAGTTAGGCTTTATCTGTGTCCGTGAGGCAACAGAGGGCCTATATGCTGGGATCGAATTTAAAACCAGTGATGATTCGGCTATTGCAATTCGTAAGATAACAAAAAAAGGGTGTGAAAGAGTTATCAAAAAGGGATTTCAAGTTGCAAATGATGCAGGCTTTAAGAAGGTTTTTGCAATTACAAAAAGGAATATCCTAAAGGAAACAGACGGACTATTCTGGGCAGCTGTAGAAAAGATTCAAAGAGAATTCAAAAATATTGAAGTGGAGGAATACTATATAGACAATATGACACAACAGCTTGTAAAGAATCCAGAGAGATTCAACGACAGCGTCTTGCTTAGCACTAATTTATTTATGGATATAGTTTCAGAATGCGCATCAGGTCATGTCGGATCTATAGGAACCGTCTATTCGGGTAACTACGGAGACGATTACGCAATGTTTGAACCAGCGCATGGTAGCGCTCCTAAATATGCTGGTAAGAACAAGGTAAATCCTGTTGCCACTATTTTATCTGGCGCATGGATGGTTGAATACCTTGGAGAAGAACATATTTCCAAGGCAATCTTTAAAGCCACCGAGAAGGTAATCAACGAAAATAGGTATGTTACCTATGACCTGGGTGGTAAAGCTACTCTATCACAGATGACTGACCAAATAGCAACAAGAGCTGCAAAGTTATTACGAAAATAGACTGGGTAGTTCATTTAAAACTTATCTCGAGAGTTCTGAGTGTTTCAAAAAACAAATTCCTTTCCATTATTGTTCTTCTTTTTAAATTCATTTGTACTATTAATGCGTCTAATCCCATGTTGTCGGACAAACTCGAAATTATTATCAAAATTTTACCATCCTGATCCAAAACTGAAATAGCAGATTTTAGGAAATGTAACGTTGTTTCTATCCCATCAGGACCTCCATGTATTGCAGAATCCTTCTTTTCGTTATCTTCGATCGGGATATATGGAGGATTGCTTACAATCAAGTCAAATCTATAACGAAAGGCAGAAGCTGCGTCACAACAAGCCATCATAATTTCCTTTGACAGGTTCTCTTTGCAATATCTAAGCGATGCAAAATCAATATCTGTTCCAGCAACAATCTTAAAATTTTCACGAAGGGCTTTTAGTACAATTCCAGAGCCAACTCCTATTTCTAAAGCTGATTTGCCTCGATAGCATTTAACAGATCGCACAAGTTGAAAACTATCGTCGGATGGTAGGTACAATTTTTACCGACAGTTAGGTCTATGGTGATGTATAATTGTTTAATAACCAAAACAAGTTTTAATGGATTTTAGTAGAATTATCTAAACCAGCATTTATCAATTACAGTCACAATCAAAGTCAGGTTAATTTTGACTGATAAAAATTCCCCTACAAACCAAAAAGGCGATAGCTATATAGAAACAGTCTATTGCATTAGTTAATCGTTCTGTTCGAAATAAAAAGAAGTGTATTTAAAGTTAACATTTTTGATAGTAAACGGTTGTCCGTAACATTCAAGCCAGTTTGAGTAATAATTAAAAATGCGTTTAACCACATACTTTAAATTCTATAGACTCCGCTAATTTTATTAACTCTTTTGTATTTATCTTGTCTATTCTTGTATCACCAAATTCGAACTTGTTACCAAATTTCTTCGCTATAGATGATGCTTTCTTATTTCTTTGAGAAAACATGAAATTGACATTTCTGATAGTTTGCCGTGTTATTCTAGAACCGTTTGGAACCAACCTTATAACTACGGATTCGACGGTAGGCTCTGGATAAAACGCTTTTCTATCCACGTTAAAGAGGCTCTGTATGTTAAAACAATGCTGCGTTATGACTGAGATTGCACGGTAATTTTTTTCACCGGGAGCAGCCTCCAATTTATCAGCAAATTCCTTCTGTACCATAATTATGGCTCTATTGAACGTCTGAAATGGCAACCAGTAAAATGCATCTTTGCTTTTGGAATATGGAAGATTTGATACGAATACATTAAAATCAACATTGTATCTTTTAAAAAGATCCGCATTCACTAAATTTAAGTTTGATAAATAGAATAAATTTTTTCTTGCATTTGAAAATAATAGATTATCTAGTTCAAATGAAATTACTGATTTTGCATGCTTACATAGTTCATGGGTTAAGATCCCATTCCCTGTGCCAGCCTCACAAACGATTTCATCATTACTAATTTGTGAAGCTTCGATAATATTTGCAAGTATTTTAAGATCTATGAGCGTATGCTGCCCAAAGGATATTCTCCGTAACCATCTCATTTCCTTACAAACAGATTCATTCTAGCTTCTCCCGCGATTTCATCAATGATTCTTTTTGCTATGAGTTTCGATGGGTCTCTTAATCCAACTCTATTCTGAATATCTGCAAAGGATTCAAATCTTTTTTTGTCTCTCGCTTTAATTATACTCATCATATATGTTTTTCCTATGCCTGGAATTAATTCTAGAGCATGAATTCTAGGTGTTATTGGTTGTGCTACATTGATATAATCAATGAATCGTTTCTCGTTTGTAATCACTATTTTTTCGACAGTGTTGGTGAGCTCATTTTTTGCAGACTGTGATATATGATTATACTCGAGTCTACCAAGAACACTCATAACTTTATCGCGTCCCTCTCTTCCAATATATACTCTCTCTCCAGTTTCAAAATTCATATTTTGAACACCCAATAACTCCAACAAAGTTAAGCGTTCTTCTCCAATAGCTTGAATGATGATGCCTTCTCTCCCTCTTACTGTAATTGACTTTCCTCTCTGTGTAAAATCTAGAACATAAGCATACTCTTCATATTTTCTCTGGTATTGCTGTATTCCTGAACTTTGCTCATTAGTTCTACCACTATTGTAATGTGGCGTCGGTTTAGACAATGCTATTCTTCCTGCATAAGATATTGGTTTGCTTTTTATTTAACTTTCAGTGCTCATTTTAAGTATGCTTAGCATTTTTTCAAGTGTTTCTGTGAGAACGAGTTTTTTCCACCCAAACGAGAATGCTCTCAATTCTTCTAAGGATGTAGGCAATACGTTTACAATTTCAACGGCTTCTTCTTCTTTTGATTCACATTGATGAACTAACTGCTCTATCATTTTCTTAGCGATCTTTGGATTGGTTTTTGCAAATTTGCTAACATAGTCGTATGTCCATCGCTGGATCTGGTCCATGTCATCTGGTTTAACTGCTTCCAAAATCTCCTTTACCTGTGGTAGCGAAATGACCTCCTTCTTGATAATTTCTGTCAATTTGATTCTGCCTTCTATGTGATAAATAGTTTGGTGTGGTTAAGTCTTGTTTGCAGGATCTTCTGTTTTTTACCAAACATTACTGTTATCTTTAAGGATCTTTTTCCTACCTCCCTAACGACTCCTATTTTGCCTTGGAACCTCCTGTGAGGAGTTGATTTATGCTCCCTCGAATCTATATCCACAATAACCTTGTCACCAACTTTGTAATCAGTAAGTAGGTATGATAACCCTTTGAGAACATTATCTTTTGTCATGATAGAACGTGCCTTTCTTCTAGTACCATGTGACTGTGTCATGACAAAGTGATCACCAAAAACCTTAATTTATTACTATCTGTTATTATTCAATATTTAATTGATTCATCTGGATCTGAAAGCCCTTGTTCTGCTAGTGTAAAGAGCACTTCTCTTTCGGGGTGATAAGGGCTGTCAACCATTCTAGCAATTCGATTTTTGCCCGAACGTTTGAGATATATTCTATAAGTGCTAGTATGGGCCACAACATGGCCACCGGTTGGTTTGAAAGCATCACCAAAGATTGCATCAGGAGACGATTGAATTTGATTAGTTGCTAGAACTGCAACATTATAAGTTTCTGCGATTCTGAGTAACATGTGCATAAACTTGTTAAGTCTTTGTTGTCGATCTGATAATGTAGCCCTTCCAAGGAATTCGGCTCTATAGTGTGCCACTGCGGAGTCGACTATTAGCAATTTCACCTTGTTGGTATCGATAATAGGGCCAGTTTGTTCAACAATCAATTCCTGATGTGCGCTATTATAGGCTTTCGCAATTATGATATTTTCTAGTGCCTTATCTGGATCCAAATTTCTTGACAGAGCGATGGAGACTATTCTCTCAGGTCTAAAGGTATTTTCTGTATCAATATACAGTGCCTTACTATTTATCCATTCTTTAGATTTTTTTTGCTGTACTAGTAGGCATAGTGTATGACAGATCTGAGTTTTACCTGTCCCATATTCGCCATAAATTTCTGTAACCGCCCTTGTCTCTATTCCTCCTTCAAGAAGATCGTCTAGATTTTTTGAGCCGGTAGAAATCCGTTCTTCTTTCTTTCTTTTATTATAAAGTTTTGTAGCTGTGATAAAGCTTTTATCAATAATTCCCACCTCTTCCAGCCTGACCCTTGCCTTGTTACAAAGGTATATTGACTTATCCATCTCCATGCCAGTAGTTTCTGAAATCTCTACTGGTCCTCTTACTACTAGATCCTTGATTGATTTGAACCCAGCTTCTTCCAACCGATTTTTTGTGGCAGGGCCGATCTCCTCAATAGTATCTAGGGCCAAACTACTCGATAGGTCGTTATCTTCTTCCAAGGCGCATTAATCAAACCGGCGCAGCTACTAATTAGTCTTGAGTGGGTGGGGCAAGATGTGAATTCAATTAAATAAGGTAATCTAATTGTTTCAGAAAATATCCCTTATTAGATAAATATGTTCATGGATGATAATCTAGTACGCTCATACCGAGAATTTGCATCCGATTACAAGTGACTATCCGTAGTAAATATGCAGTTAGTTTGCACTGATATTGTAAGTTTACAACTTAATAGTAGTGGTATGTAGTATAAGGAGCTTTTGCAATGCAACAATTAAATAAAGAAAATAGCACAACTTTTCCTGATTAGATCTCAGGTGTTGAGTTTGATAGTTGACCTAAATCTCGCGGATAAAAATGTAATAGTTATTGGTGGTGGAACTGAAGGTCTCAGAAAAGTCCGTGGACTTTTAGATCAGAATTGTAAAATTACTGTTATAAGTAACCGCTTAAATCGGTTTCTTACCCACTTAGAAAAGCAGGGCCAAATAGAAATAATAAAGACAAATCTAAAGGATGCGAGTGTACTTGATGATTATAAAAATCTATTTTTAGTTTTAGCTGCCACGGATGATAAAATACTAAATCGTAAGCTTGTAGAGAAAGGTCGTTCTATGGGTTCGTTTGTATATGCGGCAGATGATCCCAAATTCAGCGACTTCGCTTACGCGTCAACTATTAATATTGAGGGAATAATGCAAGTTGCAATCTCTACTTACGGTAAAAGTCCTATTATGGCTCGCAAAGTCAGAATTAAATTAGAGCGGATACTCCACAGGATTATAAAAAAATCAGATATAGAAAACACGAAGTTGCAGGAGTTTGCTCGCATTGTTGCAAAGCCAAAGCTAAAAACAGTCAAAGAAAGAAAACAATTTCTATATTCTTTAATCCAGGATAATCGTATTCAGAGCCTTATCACGGAAAACCGAGTTGAAGATGCCAAAACTGCAACGCTTGAACTTTTACACAAATGGGAGAAGGGTAACAAATGACGCCATCGTCATCATATACAATTGCACAATCTCTACACGTCATTAACACTAGAGTCACTTACCGGAATGTGCCCATTCATCTTCTTGAAAAATTTACATTTAAAGATCTAGATAGTGCACACAAGATACTTTTAGAAAAAGCCGGATTGAAAGAATGTGTTATCATACAGACATGTAACAGAGTTGAAGTTTTTGCTGCCACTAGGAATCCTGATGAACGAAAATTACTTGAAGAGTGGGCTTCTGCAGCTGGTTTGTCAAATAAAAAAGAATTCGCAAATACTGTCGAAATTGCTAAAGGTGGAGATGTTGTACATCACTTATTAAGACTAACATCAGGAGTAGAGTCTTTAGTCATTGGTGAAGATCAGGTACTTGGGCAAATAAAACGAGCATTTGCTTTCTCCCGTAAAAATGGTTATGCCGGTTCTAATCTTTCAATTATATTCGAGAGAGCACTTAAACTTGGAAGCAGAATAAGGACCAGCACGGGTCTAAACAAAGGCAGTGTTTCTGTTGGCTCATTAGCTGTAAACTTGGCGGAACAATACTTCGACAATTTAAAAAATAAACGTATCATGCTCATTGGTTCTGGGGAAGGAGCGAGCCTAGTTGCAAAATCATTGAAACAGCGACAGGTCAATTTTATGATTACGAGCAGAACATTCGAAAGAGCTAAGTCCTTTGCTGATACTGTAGCAGGCAAGCCAATTCAGTTCGAAAACGCACTTGAGATGTTTCATGATCTTGATTTGATTTTTGTTTCTACGACTGCACCATATCATCTAGTTACATATGATAGGATTGAAAAGGCTAGGAGTAAGACAGAAGAAGGAATGATGATTTTTGACCTCTCGAACCCTCGAACTGTAGAAGAAAAGGTTGCAACAATAAAGAAAGTCAAATTGATAAATATAGATCAGATATCAGAGCTAGTAGAGAAGAACATGCGAGCTCGCAAGAACGAGATCCAATCAGCAGAGAAACTAATTGATGATGAAATGAGATTCGTAGATACTACATTGAGAAGAAAGAAGGCCGAGCCCATGATAGTTTCTATTTTCAAAAATGTTGATATCATTCGGGAGCGTGAATTAAAAAAAGCATTTTCGATTCTTGGGAAGACCCTAGGATCTAATGAATCCAAAACAATCGAACAACTGTCATATGCTATTGTCGAAGGGATTCTTTCTACTCCTATGAATAATCTCAGAAAAGAAATAGAGTTATGTGATGAAAACGAAGAGTTAATGAAGCTTGTTGCCAAATTGTTCAGATATGAAGATAAATATTAGTAACAAAAGTGCCGGTTTTCCTACTGTAAGATTAAGACGCTTGAGAAGAAGTACTGCAATACGTGATTTGATGCAGGAAATTCATGTCTCTGTTAAGGATTTAATTTGTCCATTATTCGTTCAAGAAGGATCTAAAAAACCTCAGATAATTGGATCAATGCCTGAGATTCAAAGAATACCACTCTCTAAAATCATCGATGAGGTTCAGGCAATTTCGGACCTTGGTATTAGGGCCATTATTCTGTTTGGCATCCCATATCGTAAAGATGATAAGGGAAGTTCCGCGTTTGACGATAACGGCGTTGTACAACAATCTGCTGCATTGATACGTAAACATTTTGGAGACAAGATTGCCATTATTACTGATGTCTGTCTATGCCAATATACTTCACATGGCCACTGCGGAATTGTGGTGAATAAAAAGATAGATAACGACAGTAGTATTGATACCTTAACAAAGATTGCTGTTAGTCATGCAAAAGCGGGTGTGGATATTGTTGCACCATCAGCAATGATGGATGGCCAAGTGAAAGCTATTCGTGAAGGTTTGGATGAAGCTGGATTTACTGATATCGCAATAATTGGATACTCAGCAAAGCATGCATCTACATTGTATGCACCTTTTAGAGATGCCGCTCATTGTACTCCTGAATTCGGAGACAGAAGGACTTATCAAATGCCTTTTACCAATATTGGAGAGGCAATGCGTGAAATAGACATGGATATCAACGAAGGCGTAGATATTATTATGATTAAACCTGCTATTCCGTATCTAGATATAATCTATCAAGTGAGAAAGAATACTCATTTGCCGGTTGCTGCGTATAGTGTTTCAGGAGAATATGCACTGATCAAGGCAGCTGCTATGGAAGGTTGGGTCGATGAAAACGCTTTAATGAAAGAGTTTCTTACATCGATCAAAAGGGCAGGTGCAGATATGATTATCACATATCATGCAAAGAAAATGGCTGATCTCCTCTTAGATCAATAGATTGCTAATTTATTTACTTTTTCTATTCAATATAGAGTTGTATTTATTATCTGCTGTTGCGAGTTCAATAAAGAGGTATTTTCTATATTTTTGAACCATCTGAATCTTTTTTACTGTAGTAATTCGACTTTTATTTGTAAGAACAGTTTTTTTATCTACAAGATTATTCTGCTCTTATAAAGTTGATAACGTAAAGGTGAAAGTGTAATATGAATATGTTCCTATGCATGCTAGCAAGAACCTTAAACATAGATATATTCCTGTACACAAAATTTACTGATATATGGCTAGCAAGTCAGAGTTCTTGTTTGAGAGGGCGAGGAAAGTTATTCCTTCAGGAGTTAATAGTCCAGTCCGTTTTTACGAACCATATCCATTCTTTGCGGTTTCAAGCAAAGGCAGTAGAATTGTTACTGCTGACAATGTAAATTGTATTGATTATTGTATGGGATATGGATCTCTCCTACTTGGTCACGCTTATGCTGAAGTAATGGAGTATGTAAAATCACAAATTGACAATGGGAGTCTATTTTGTGTTCCAACTGAAAAAGAAGTGCAACTGGCTGAATTGATTTCAAAAGTTGTTCCATGTGCCGAAATGACAAGATTGGTAAGCACCGGTTTAGAGGCTACAATGAATGCTATTAGATTAGCACGTGCATTTACAAAAAAAAAGAAAGTTATAAAATTTGAAGGATGTTATCATGGGGCCTATGATTATGTTCTTGTGAGCCCTGGTTCTGATGGTGTTGGGGTTCCAACCTCTGAAGGTTCAGTTGAAGAAGTGTCATCGCAAACGTTAGTAGTCCCTTACAATGACACCTCAGAATTGGAACAAATCGTCAAAAGGAATGAGGATATCGCTTGCATTATTATAGAACCAGTACCAGCGAATATGGGTCTTATAATACCCGACAAACAATATCTTAACGAAATAAGAAAAATAACTCGACAGCTGGATATTGTATTGATATTTGATGAGGTTGTTACTGGTTTTAGACTTGCCCTAGGAGGTGCAAGTGAATTCTTCGGAATTAAACCGGATTTGGCAACATTTGCCAAAGCCATGGGAAACGGATTTCCTATAGCAGCAATTAGTGGAAAGAAAGAGATTATGCAGCAATTCGCTCCGGGGGGAAAAGTCTATCAAGCAGGTACGTACGCTGGCAACCCGATTTCTGTCTCAGCAAGTATCGCAACAATTGAAATGTTGATGTATTCAAAGAATGATCTCTATCCACGGATTGCTAAGACATGCGATCGTATAGTTGATGGAATTAAGGATGAATTAGAAGAGTTAAATCTACACTTTGCGTTAAATGCTATCGGCTCGATGTACCAATTATTCTTTACCTCTGGAAAAGTAGATAATGCTAAAAAAGCACACAAATCCAGTCTGGTTATGTTCAAAAGACTATACGATGAATTGTTGCAAAGAGGCATTTTTATACCTCCATCACAATTTGAAACTTGCTTCGTTTCTAACGCTCATAGTGAAGATGATGCTGACAAAACTGTTGAATCCTACAATGATGCATTGCGTAAGGTGAAGGAAATATTATGACAAAGTTAAACGTTGGGACAAGAGGAAGTAGGCTAGCCGTAGCTCAAACACAAATTGTGGTGGGTGCATTGAGAAAAGCAAACCCTTCTGTTGATTTTGAACTCGTTACAATTAGTACGAAAGGGGATGTAGACAAAAGACCATTATTTACAATGGATGAAAAAGGAATCTTTGAAAAAGAGGTAAATGAAGCTGTAATTACTGGGGACGTTGATTTTGCTGTTCATAGTTTGAAGGATATTCCTTCTAATCTTTCGGATAGACTGACCATTGCCTGTATTCCCAAAAGGGGTAAACCAAATGATGTATTGGTAAATGGAAAAAAAATTAAATTCGCAGATCTTCCTTCAGCTTCGGTAATAGGGACTAGTAGTTTAAGACGTGCTATTCAAGCATTACATAAACGACCTGACCTAAACGTCAGGCCAATTCGTGGAAATGTGGAGACAAGAGTCAAAAAATCAATAACAGGGGAATATGATTCATTGATTCTTGCTGAATCTGGCTTAACCAGACTTAACATGAGAGATGTTATTGTTGAAAGATTTAGTATCAAAGATTTTCTGCCATCCCCAGGGCAGGGTGCAATTGCGATCGTATGCAGAAAGGATGATCTAAAATTAATCAAGATTTTAAAGAGAATTGAAGATTGGCGATCAAGGACTGAAATCAATGCGGAACGTTCGATGCTCAGAAAAATAGAAGGAGGGTGTAGATTTCCTGTGGGTACTTGTGCTATTAGTAGTAATGACTCATCTAGAATCACACTTCATGCTAATGTATTTTCGGCAGACGGTACAAAATCGATTAAAGTAAAAGAAACAGGAAGTAGCAGAGAACCAAATAGACTTGGAATAAAGGTTGCTAACTTGCTTATTCAAGGCGGCACTATGAAATTGGCTGAAGGCTGGCGTGACGCTGTGCAAGAGTGGAACAAGAGATTATGACAAAAAATGGGAAAGTTTTCATCTGTGGTGCAGGACCAGGTGATCCAAAATTAATCACGCTCAAAGCTATGGAAACCTTGAACAATTGTGATGTGGTACTTTATGATAGACTCGTTTGTAAAGAAATCATAGATCAGATTCCGGATACAGCTGAAAAGATTTATGTCGGTAGGTCTATAGGTGATCCAACAACTCATCAGGATAATACTAATAATTTGATGGTAGAGCAGGCTAAAGAGGGGAAGATAGTTTTACGACTCAAAGGTGGTGATCCATTTATCTTCGGAAGAGGGGGAGAAGAGGCTGAATATCTAGTTGAACACAACGTTGAATTTGAAATAATTCCTGGGATTACATCCGCAGTAGGATCAGCAGCTTATGCGGGGATTCCTTTGACACATAGGCATTTCGCATCTTCTATAGCCATTGTTACGGGTCATGAAGATCCTGAAAAAAATGAACCAGTTGTAAAATGGGATAAATTGGCTGAAACCGTAGATACAATAGTTATCCTAATGGGAATAGAAAGACTAGAATCGATTTCACACAATTTGATAAAAGCTGGTTTATGCAAAGAAACAGAGATAGCCGTTATTGAAAACGGAACTACTACAAAGCAACGGGCAATTAAGGGAACCCTGTCTGATATTATAGAGAGAGTCAAGAGAGCAAAAATAAAACCACCTGCAATCATAATAATTGGGAAGGTTGTTTCCTTACAGGAAAAGCTTAGCTGGTTTAATAAGTGAGTTTTGTTGACTGCAAGTTTGGATAATAAGATATTAGCAATAACAAGGAAAGAACCTGATGCTCAAGAGTTCATACAACTCGTAAGTTCAGAGGGTGGTAAGACTATTTCATTACCCGTTATCGATATCGAGCCAAAGAATCCAAAAGTTGTTGACGAATTTATCAATACTGTAAAGGAAAAAAGGTTTGACTATTGTGCATTTATGAGTTCCCAGGCAGTTGAGGTATTATTTAATCTTGCAAGAAGAATATACAAAACTGGTGAGATTATTTCTGCATTAAATTCAAGAACTATTGTCGCGATTGGACCTAGGACTAGACTGAGTCTTATAAAGCATGGAATAGATGTCAAGATTGTACCAGAAAAGTACTCATCTGAAGGACTGATAGAGCATTTCTCAAAGATGGATTTTGTAAAAGGAAAAAGTATCATTATTCCTAGAAGCGAGGCTTCGAAAAAATTCGTTCTAAAGGCTCTCTCTGATCTAGGCATGTCTGTTGATGAATTATTTCTCTATAATGTATTAACTTCTAACATCGATAGTAGTTGGAAAGATTTTACTTCCCTGTTGAAACAGAAAAAGGTGGATGCTCTTATTTTCACAAGTGCGTCTACAGTAAGATCTTTCTTTGAAATTATGCAGAGACTGACAGGGAGCAATACCAACTCATTATTGAACAGCGTTAATGCCATAATATCTATTGGTCCTTTTACCAATGGAGAGTTGGGAAAGAGGAATATTCGATCATTAGAAGCAAAAGAACATACCATAAGAGGGACATTTGAACTAGCAAAAATTATTTTGCGTGAAAAATAGATTAATCTTGTCTTAAAAATCCAATATTAATATAAATAGGACATTAATACTTTAAAAGTTTATATCCGCTACGCTATTTAATGTGCGAACTACATATGGTTTTAAAAGTGTTCCATTGATATTAAAATACTGCTAAAATATCAAATTTTGTTAGAATAATGTTAGTATTGAATCTATGTTTGATGAAGTTATGGAATGTCGTTAAATAAGCCATGTCAAGACAATGTATTTAAAGGTGGATTTGTTTAAACCGACAATATTTCGATTGTTAGTGGACTGTAAGTTTATATAAAACATAACGGCGTTATACAATATATATGACTACTGAAGGATTGAATATGGATTACAGTAAATATGACTTTAAGGACTCTACTGAGCTGTATGTTTACTTGAGCAAGAAGGGTCTATCCAGGGGCACTGTTGAAGAAATTAGCAAGATGAAGGGTGAACCAGACTGGATGAGGAACTTTAGATTGAGGTCGTATGATGTTTTCATGAGCAAACCAATGCCCAATTGGGGTGGCGATATGTCAAAGATTGATTTTCAGAATATTTATTACTATGCAAAAGCCTCCGAGAAGCAAAGTAAGAATTGGGACGACGTTCCAGAGTCCGTAAGAAAGACCTTTGATAAACTTGGAATTCCCGAGGCAGAAAAAAAATTCCTTGCAGGTGTGGGTGCTCAATACGAGTCTGAAGTAGTTTATCACAATTTAAACGAAGACCTGAAAAAGCAAGGTGTGATATTTATTGACACTGATACTGCAATCAAGGAGCAACCAGAACTTATGAAGAAGCATTTTGGGAAGGTCATTCCACCAGAAGATAACAAATTTGCGGCATTGAATAGTGCTGTTTGGTCAGGTGGTTCCTTCATTTATGTTCCACCAAATGTAAAGGTTGAACTTCCACTTCAGGCATATTTTAGAATTAACGCTGAAAACATAGGTCAGTTTGAAAGAACTCTGATTATTGCAGATGAGGGTGCTGAAGTTCATTATATTGAAGGCTGTACTGCACCAGTTTATACTACTGAATCTCTGCATTCTGCAGTTGTAGAATTGATTGCAAAGAAGGGTGCCAAAATTAGATATACTACAATACAGAACTGGAGTAAGGATGTATATAACTTGGTTACAAAAAGAGCCTATGCATATGAAAATGCTACGGTTGAATGGATCGATGGAAACCTAGGTAGCAAGTTGACTATGAAATATCCTGGCGTTTATATGCTGGGCAGAGGTGCTCATGCTGAAGTTATATCAGTCGCTTTTGCTGGTGCAGGCCAGCATCAAGATGCAGGAGCAAAAGCAATACATCTAGCGCCGAATACAACATCTAGAATTACGAGTAAATCAGTAAGCAAGGATGCTGGTAGAACAACCTATAGAGGTTTGTTACATGTCGCAAAGGGTGCTACAGATGTAAAGTCGAATGTAAGATGTGATGCGTTACTATTAGATGAAAATTCAAGGACAGATACATATCCATATGTTGAAGTAAACGAAGAGGATGCAACAATCTCGCATGAAGCTACTGTAGGAAAGATAGGTGAGGAACAAATCTTTTATCTAATGAGTAGAGGATTTTCAGAGTCTGATGCACTATCGTTAATAGTCGGCGGATTCATGGAGCCATTTACAAAGGAGTTGCCAATGGAGTATGCAGTCGAGCTGAACAGGCTTGTAAAGCTTGAAATGGAAGGTTCAGTTGGATAGATACTAAAAACTTATTTTATTTAGAGAAGGTGCCTGTTAGTTGGTGGTTTTGGCTTCTGTTAACGATGATTATATTAAATCATTAATAGATCAAACCACTGAACCCGTCTGGTTCAGTGAAATAAGAGAGAACGCCTTCTCCAAGTATACGAATCTCCCTTCAGAGATTTCTCCACTCTATAAAAAATATTCAGATGTCAATCGTTTAAAACCAGAATATATTTACCTTCCAGATCGAATTATAAAGTCTGAACCATATGAAGATCTAAAGGATAGACTTGATGATCTAGAACAAGGAACCAGTGTCTTACGAATTGGTTCTTCAATAAATCGAATAATCATTCCCGATAAGGTTTCAAAGCAAGGCGTTATTATTTCAGATCTTGGAGAAGCAGTAACAAAATATGATGATCTTATTAAAAAACAGCTAACTATAAACCAGCTTAACTACGATGAAGACAGATTTCTTGCATTAGAGGCATCTGCTTTTCAGTCTGGTCTTTTTGTCTATATTCCAAAAAATGTTATAATTGAAGATCCAATCAGAATTGTTAACTCTTTAGCAGATGATGGAAATTCTTCGATAACACGAAATCTGATTGTCAGTGATGTAGGTTCAAAGGCAACCGTAGTCCAGGAGATATATTCTCCACCAAAAGCAAATAGGGATGATGTCCAGCAGGCGTACTTTGAGTTGGTTGAATGTCATATTAACCCAACTGCTCACCTTGAAATGGTAACATTACAAGCAATGAGCGCAAAAACTGTGAATTTCTCTAACAAAAGGGCGTTCATTGAGAGAGATGGAAAAATGTCATGGTATCTTGGAATGTTTGGTACACAGCTATCGCGATATAAGACTGATAGCATAATGAAAGGTCCCGGCTCTTCCGCAGAAGATGTAGAAATCATATTCGGAATAGGTAACCAGTCATTTGATGTTACATCTAACCTAATACATCATGGCCAGAATTCACGAGGAAGAGTCTTAGTAAAATCTGTACTGAAAGATACTTCTAAATCCTTATTTAAGGGAATGATTAAGATTGGGAAGGAAGCCAAAGCAGCAGAGTCATACCTTGCCGGTCACGCAATTCTGCTCGATAAAGGTGCTAAATCTGATGCAATTCCAGGACTTGAAATTGAAACTAATGAGGTAAAAGCGACGCATTCCGCCTCGGTTGCACAGTTAGACGAGGCGCAGATCTTTTATCTAATGTGCAGATCACTAAGTAGAGAAGGAGCCAAACGAGAAATAGTGAATGGATTCTTGGAACCCTTATCAAGAAAAATGGGTCCTACTATTAGAGCATGGGTTAATTATCTAATTGAAAATAAATGGTCAGGTAAACCTCTTATGCTCAAGACCGATGAGGCCATGAACCAAATCATGGAAGTAGAAAAGTCTAGGTACAGGGAAACTCAAGACATTTTCGAAAAACATTACAAATATAGATAATAATCCATGTGATCTAGTATGCCTGAATGGATAAAGGTCTGTGACATAAAGTCATTGAAAAATGGCGATCTTTTGGATTTTGATTTTGGCGATAAAACTATTTTAATAGCCAAAGCGGGAAACAAGATATATGCAACGGATAGAATTTGTACTCATGCTTATGCCGATTTATCCACAGGATTTATGAACGAGAATGAAAAAACGATTACATGTCCACTACACATGTCAGTTTTTAAATTAGAAGATGGTACTCCCCAAAATCTCCCTGCGGAAGAGCCTCTAAAAACTTACAAGGTAAAGATACAAGACAACTGGGTTTATATCTTAACGGGTGAATTATAAAAGTAATGCAGAAGGCTGCTCTTGATGTTTCCAAAATCCGGCAGGATTTTCCTATATTGAGACGCAAAATTAACGGCAACAAAACTCTTGTCTATCTTGATAACGCCGCTACTACCCAAAAACCAATGTCCGTAATTAATGCTATCTGCAATTATTATATGAATTACAATTCAAACATTCACAGAGCAGTTCATCAGCTAGCAGAAGAAGCCACTCTTGAATATGAAAAAACGAGGGAAAAGGTTGCCCGATTTATTAATGCTCGTTCTACCGACGAAATAATTTTCACGCGCAATGCTACGGAAGCGATTAATTTAATTTCGTATTCATGGGCTCGTACGAACATCAGGAAAGACGACAAGGTTGTGCTCACCGAGATTGAACACCATAGCAATATTGTCCCCTGGCAGATTCTTAGTCTGGAAAAAGGCTCTATACTGGAGTATGTCGGTATTGATGATAACGGATATCTAAATATGGAAGATTACAAAAGACACCTTCAAAGCAATAAAGTTAAACTAATTTCAATAAGCCATATGTCAAACGTGCTTGGAACGATAGTGCCTGTAAATGAAATTATAAAAATGGCTCATGATCAAAGTGTTCCTGTATTAGTGGATGGAGCTCAATCTGTTCCCCATATGCCGGTGGATGTCCAAGATATGGATTGTGACTTCATGGCATTTTCTGCCCACAAAATGTTAGGACCCACAGGGGTAGGTGTTCTGTATGTCAAAAGGGAGATACTTAACGAAATGCCTCCATTTATTGGAGGAGGGGATATGATAAAAGAAGTCCACAAAAATGAAACAAAATATAATGACCTGCCGTACAAATTTGAGGGTGGTACTCCAAATATTGCGGATGTGATTGGATTTGGGGCTGCTATTGACTATCTTAACAAAATCGGTATGGATAAGGTACGGGAACATGAAATGGATATTACGAATTATGCTATCGAGGCTATTGCCGGTGTTAAGGGCGTAAGCATTTATGGTCCCTCTAATGCAGATCACCGAGGTGGTGTAGTATCATTTAATATTGGCGATATCCATCCACATGATCTTGCTACTATAATGAATGATCATGGGATTGCAATCAGGTCTGGACATCATTGCGCACAGGTACTTATGGAAAGATTGGATGTGGCTGCAACCTCTCGTACAAGTTTTTATATCTATAATACAAAAGAAGAAGTTGATACATTCATAAATGCACTGGATCAAGCAAGGAGATTGTTTAGGATTTGAGTGATGATATATATCGTGAAATTATTTTGGATCATTATAGAAATCCTAGAAACAAAGGTAAATTATCAAATGCAGATGTAAGTATACATGACAGTAATCCACTTTGCGGCGACGAAATTGACATTCATTTGAAGATTGAAGAAGAGAAAGTTAAGGATATAAAATTTGAAGGACGAGGATGTGCAATTAGCCAGGCAAGCGCTTCGATGCTTACCGAAATGATAATGGACAAACCTTTGACTACTGTCAAAGATCTAACGAAGGAAGATGTTTTAGAAAACATTGGCCTGATGAACTTAGGACCTGCAAGAATAAAATGCGCATTACTTTCACTCAAAGTACTCAAATTGGGCATGGTTAGATATTATGCCGATAAAGACCCATCATCAGCAGAAAGATTAACAGATGATTCAAAACTTTATTAAAAATAAGCAGAGATATTCCATGGCTTGAGCTTTCAGTCTGCATCTCCCAGCCGACTGTTGATTGGTAAGATCTGATGTCCATACAGTATATAAACACGTTATTTGTAAGGACCGGTTATTGCCATTATCTGGTATCTGGCCAACTTGGATAATAGAAATTAGATCTATGCAGTTAATTGTATTGGTAATCATCTTTGTAACGCTTACGGCATTGGTTTCTTCACATCTGACAGTACGTTTTGACAATTTTATAACTACGTATTTCAAGTCTATGCAGGGGAGTATAAGTGTAGATACCATCGTGATAACAGTAACGTCATTTGGAGATGTATTTACTTTAGTCGTTGTCGCCACTATTCTGACTCTTATTCGTAGGACCAGAAAAATTGGCATGATTTTTTTGATTGCTATTGTCGTTATAGCAATTTTAGTAATGTATATCAAACCCTTGATTGGGAGACCCATACCACCATACAGATTTGAGCCCGCTCTACCACTGCCCAAATATTTTGTGATAGAAGGTGATAGTTTAGTACCACCTGCACGCGACCTTTCATACCCTTCTAATCACATAGCATGTGCAACTGCACTCGCATTCATTATTGGCTTCGGATTAAACCGAAAGTCACGGATAGCGGGGTTGCTGATTTGGTCATTTCCTGTAATTATTTCGCTTACTAAACTGTATTTAATGCAGCACTATCTTACAGATATCCTGTCTGGTTTTGTATTGGGCTTAATTGTCTCAATAACCTTGAGCAATATAATGCGGCTGGATAGACCTTTCTTGATGTCCAGGTTTAAAGGAAAGGCTGATACTGTCAAAACTGAATGAAGTAATCTATCTGAATTTATGCATATACTCACTTGCCTTCGATGCACTTGCATTTACATAGTAGAAATGTCGAATGATGGCGTCTTTCCTGTCAATATGTCACGTGTTAGCTCAGTGCATTTAATCTTTCTGGATTGGCAAGAATCCATCCATAATGAGTTTTGTCATGTATGTATCTAATATCTTTGACATTCAGCTTTAATTGTTTCTTCTTTAATGCCAATAGAAATTCTGCTTGAACTGTCAATCCGATTTTTCTGGCCTTTTCATTTAATTTTTCTCCTTTGGGGAGCAAAAGACGGTAGCTGAAATTACCGTTTTGGTTGAGATATTCATAGGCTTCTACCATTTTGTCGACCGCACGACGAATATCTGAAACTTCTTTAAGGTCGATTGTTTCATGGACAGGGAAGTTAATGTATGAAGAAGGAAATGTTCCCATGTAATGAATAAAAACTTGTCACGAATAAAATTTTTTAGTAACCCGTTAGTGACTGTTTTATTTATAGTTCTTTACGTGATTTAGTTTAGTCAACAAGCCTGTTGAATCAGAAAAAGATAGGAAATGAGAGTAGTTGACGATTCGAATATTAAGTCAGAAAAGCAAAGATCAGTATTATTATATTATAAGGTTGGGAAGCATCTCTAAATTCTTTTTTGAATTTTATAGACATTCAATCTTGATACATTAAAACAAAAAACACAAGCAAAACCTTCATCATCCGACAGTTCACAGGATAGAACTTCGGAAAATGTTAATTTATCTCATGAGTATTGGCAAACTGAATACAAATCTGTGTATATTGTGTGTACGATTGTGATCCATTTGATATATGAAATTGTGTTAACACAGCGCTCTACAAAGGCAATACATGAATAATAACTCATCCTTATTTTCTAGAGTGTTTATCGAAAGCTCGTCCTCCGTTTAAATGACCAAAAGGTCCTCTCTCCCAGATCTCCTACACAATAGTCTGAAAGTGTCAGCCTAGGATCAAATGCAAGATTTTTCTTATTAGTTTCATCTAAACCTCGGCGGCATTCTTACCTTTCATCTAAATGATGCTAGTAAAACAAACCGTATAACAAGTTGTGGAAGAACATAATAACACAGCTTTGGAGTATATGTAACACAGAGATTAAATTAAGTCAACATGAGGATCATTTTTATATCACGAAAATGTCCAGTTAACATCTGTATATTATGCTAGATGTGAGTCTCAAGAATGATGAATTAAGGACTAGGAAGGTCTTCATTATTGTATTTTACTTTTCAGCCACTACCATGCTATCTATCTGTTTCTTTGCACTCTATGTGAGTGGTGAAGAATACCTAAGGACTGGTAGAATAGTTATTGGTGAAGCGCTAGTCAATACTGAATTTCCATTCCATGGAATTGCCAATCTTGTCACATACCTGATGATTACGTCTGTACTGTCATGGTTTTGTGTTACCAAACTTGCTGGAGACAAAATGAAAAATATTCCAAAGTCAGTTAAATCCATCTTACAATTGATTGTCCTTGCAACTGCAGTGGTATCTTTGTATGAATTCATTTACAACTTTATTCTCTGGAATTCTTTTGTGACGGATAATGCAGTAAAAGGAGTTTACAAGTCTGATGGTATAAGTGTTCCATATCCAAATCCCAAGACACCATGGAACCTTGTATTTGCAACAAAGATGACTCTAGCTGCATTTCTCATTTCAGCACACGGGTTCTACATAATATCGAGATCAAATAAGGGAGAAGTATAAACATAATAAAATTAACCTTCTTATTGGGTTTTCTAATGTAGTAGTATTGTATGATTTGTTAATAATGCTAGTTTCGTTGCTCTTCAGTATATTAAAACGATAAAAAACGTGGTCTATTGCTATACATTCAATATTGTATTCTTTACAAACTTGTCGAATTCTGTGTCTGCCATTGATTTGCGGTTCTCCATTATCATCGCAGCGTCATCGCCTACAATGTATCGTGGTAATGGATAATCGGATTTGGCTGCTTTCAACACTGTGTATGCGACTTCTCGTGGACTAATTCCCATACCAATCATTTGTTCTATGTTTTTAGTTAGTTTGCGAGTTATATTAGAATAAGGGGAGGATGGTTTCTTGGCCTTATTAGCTATGACCATTGAATGCATGAAATTTGTAGCCCGTACCATTCCAGGTTCAATAATGGATACATGGATACCGAAAGGCTCAAGTTCGATTCTCATCGACTCACTCAAACCTTCTATTGCAAATTGTGAGCTCACAAATGCAGAAGAGACAGGAAATCCAATTCTCCCAGCTATGGAACTCACATTGATTATCTTTCCGCTTTTATGTTTACGCATAAACGGTAAAACCGACCGTACCGTTCTGACAGTGCTATAGAAGTTTGTTTCAAACTGATCTCTCATTTCATTTATCGAAACATCTTCAAAACACCCGAGTAACACGTAACCCGTATTATTTACAAGTAAGTCAATCTTATTTTGCTGCTCTTTTAAAATCTTTTTTACAGCAAAACCGACAGAGAAAGTACTATTGATATTTAACTTAATTATCCGCAGTGGTAATTTTTCCTCTTTAGATATACGTGATAGGTCTCTGGCTTGAGAGAGATTTTTTGTACCTGCATAGGTATAATAACCATTTCTGGCCAGCATTAAAGCTGTCTCGCAACCTATACCTACTGAACTATCTGTCACCAATGCAACTTTTGATGGCAAAGGTACTCTTCATCAACAGCGCTAAATAAACACTTTCTGGGTAAAGTTTAAGAATAGTATTTGATCGTTCCTTGTATAAGGTAGATGGAGTCTACTACTACGGTATTGAGGGCAAAATGGAATACGCTTGAACATAATGGAATAGCGTTTCCACCAGAATATCAACCACGAGGAATAAGTATCAGTATAGATGGTGAAAGGTTAATGCTCGATCGCTATCAGGAGGAATTAGTCTATGCCTGGGCAAAGAAAAAGGATACCCATTATGTTCAAGACATTGTTTTCCAGTCAAACTATCTAAATGATTTTAAAAAATTATTACCTGAGGGATTCCAACATATAACTAGCATTAAAGACGTTGATTTCTCAGAAGCTTTCAAACTCATTGACCATGAAAAGAAAGTCAAAGAGACAGAAGTAGAAAGAATCCGTAACTTATCATATGAAGAGAAAAAGAAACTATTGTCAGCAAAAAGGGCTGAGAGAGAAAAACTCAAAGCCGTGTATGGCAAAGCTATCGTAGACGGAATTGATGTGGATATTGCAAACTGGTTAGTCGAACCACCAGGAATTTTTATGGGAAGAGGCCAACATCCGCTGCGTGGTAAATGGAAGCCACGTGTGAGGCCGCAGGATGTCACTCTTAATCTTGGAGAAGACGCTTCGATTCCAGAAGGGACATGGCAAAATGTCGTTCATGACCACTCATCGACGTGGCTTGCTACATGGATGGAGAAGTTAACTGGAAAAAGAAAATATGTATGGCTGCATGATTCATCTGTACTGCGACAGAATAACGATAAGGAAAAGTACGACAAGGCAGTAAAACTCGAAAGACACATAGGAAAAGTTCAAAAAGAAATTATTAATAGAATGCTAAACACTAGAGACATTAATCAAAAGAAAATTGCAACTGTGTGTTACCTAATATTCAGGCTTGCAATGAGAGTTGGTGACGAAAAAGATCCTGAAGAAGCTGACACTGTGGGTGCTTCAACGTTGCGAGTAGAACATATTAAATTCCCTTGTAATAATGGCAAGCAATTTATAGAGTTTAATTTCTTAGGTAAAGATAGCGTTCCTTGGCAAAAAACCCTCGAAGTTAATTCTGAAGATGCCAGAGGGCTCTACAATAATCTCAAATCTTTTATGAGTGACAAGGAAAGTGGATATCATATTTTTGATGGCATAACGTCTGGCAAAGTAAATGTATTTTTGCGAGGGATTGATCCCAGAAATGTTCCAGGATTAACTGCGAAGGTATTCAGGACTTATATTGCTACAAAAACATTGAAAGAATCTCTTGCAAATCCACCGATAAGAGTAAATAAGAATTCATCGCAGGCACAGAAAATTTACGTCGCTAGAATGGCAAATCTGAAAGCTGCTATCACCTGCAATCACAAAAAAGGTATTGACGCGAGAAATCCTGCGAGCAAGAAAGCATTAGAGAAATTTGAGGAATCAATTAATAAAAAGCAAGAAATAATTGAAGAACTGAAAACAAGAATAGCAGAAAAGAGCTGGAAGACAGAGATTCAGAAGAAACGATTAGAAGAGAGATTAGAAAAGGTTGAGATGCATCTCAAGTTACAGAAAGAAACACGCGATTACAATCTTGGAACATCTCTAAGAAACTACATAGATCCACGTGTGATGAGGGCTTGGCTAACATATGTCGATCTGGACTGGGATGCCATATACACTACTACTCTCAGACGCAAGTTCAAGTGGGCAGAAGATTATAATTCTGATGATCTGAAAAGTTTCTACCAGATACAAAAAGAGACATTGGGTCAAGAGGTTAAAGCACTTCAACGAGAAACTCAAAACACTACCAAGCAAGGTGAAAGTACATGATGTACCAAGATTGAAGAGCTATCAGAAAATTAGCCTTATATCCTTATTAAATAAATAACAGCCATTAATTTAGTTGTCTTGGTAGACTTCTTTTTTGCGTGTTATTTAGTCACAAATCATACTACATATTTTAGTCCAGAAGGAGACGCGAATCCATCCATTATCTCATATAACTAGGCAGTGTTATGTAGTAGTATGACCTACATTAACAGAATATCAAATTTATCAACCATCGTATATCAAGACTCGTCGGTTGCTTTCGTACTATTCAATATTCAAAATGTCTATTACCTGCAATTGGTTAGCACACTAATATGATGGGACTTGTCAATAACGGGTAACCGCTCTTGCCCTCATTAATACATCATGCGATTGGAAATTCCTATATATTAGAAGATGAACAAGAATTTTTAGATTAGATTATGGCTAGCTGTATTGCTCTTCATTCTTACAAAGGCGGTACAGGCAAGAAAACAATAGGTGGTAACCTATAGCATTGCCAGCAAAAAAAGGTTATCAGGTGTTTTTGCTCGATCTCGACGCATATGCCCCGAGTCTTCAGGCTTATTTTGATAAGGAACCAAGAAAATGGATTAATGATCTTCTAAATTGTACTGCAGAAGTTGGAGACGTAATGGTGGATCTTACATCTATGAGTGACAAATGCAATGATACTACAAATTCAATCCCGGCCAAAGAAAATGAGAAGGAACGGTACGTGAAGATGAATAATGGGTGATGAACAATAATGAAAAGAATTCTGATTGTGGATGATGAGCCTGGCATTACTCTTGCCTTCAAAAAAGGTATAGAAAGTGATGAATTTGAAGTTGACACCTTCAACGATCCTCTCCTGGCCTTGTCAAGTTTCAAGGCTAATTCATATCATCTAATACTTCTTGATGTAAAAATGCCAAAAATGAATGGCTTCGAATTGTATCAGCAGATTGAAAAAATAGACAACAATGCTAAGGTCTGTTTTATCACCGCGTTTGAAGTATATTATGAGGCATTAAGGGAAATTTTTCCTAGTTTAGAAGTAGGCTGTTTCATTCGAAAACCCATTGAAATAAGCGATTTGATAAACCGAATAAAGGTAGAATTGGCGTCATAGAAAACCATAGTTTGATAAAATGTCTAACATGGACATAAGTAAGCTGATATCTGATCCTATAGGCTGTGAAATTTCTTTTGTAGATCCGAATTGGCGTTCTTTTGTTCTTCAAATAAGCTGCCTCTGAGATCATGATCCGTAATATTTTAAAGATAAAATAATGAACCATTTGAAAAAATAATTATAAAAATTAGTGTTATTGAAATATTACCTACTTCTCTTATTCGTTCAAAAAAGTGTTCATGGGGATTTTATTCTAATATCCGTGCTGATTCTATTCTTCTATCTATTGTTTTCTTCAAAAGCTAATTTTATTATTAATAGTACTAAATTGCACTCAACAGATTAATTTGTGTTTATGTTAGGGTATTAATAATCATTTCATGGAGATGAACATAATATATAACGATACCATGTTTGGAAACTTTAGTTAATACGGCAAGGCAAATTCTGTATAAAGACCATACTGTCAGTCTAATAATAGTGTATTTAGAACAGGTCGTATAGCTTCATGATACGTGTTCCTAGAGTTTGTATTGATACCTGTATGATTGAGTTTAACGAACTCCGAGAAGCTCTATCTCCTTTCTATTATGTACTCAATAGCTTGACTAGGATTAAACATCCCTTTCTTCTTGGCATATGATTCTATCAATTTTAGCTGATCGGGTGTAAAACAAATTGGCATTGTTTTCTTGTCGGAGTCATTCATACTCAAATACTTTCACGTGCAATATTATAATTCTTTCTATGCATAATGCTCCATTAACTTTAGCAATTCAATAGTATGACCTAAAGTGAGAATGTCCAATGCATTGAATCGAGACCCGGCTGCTACAGGGTATGGTAGCCTCCCTATGGCGATATCCTGTAAAGTCAATGATGGGAGACGAGCTCAATTCTTTGTATGCAAAGGAACGTGGACTAACAAGGTCGAGATGTTAGGATCATGAGGGCTAGGAGGAGCCAGTCTATTAGGAGTGTTGACTGATGGAGATGACCTAGCACAAAGAAAGAAGGTCACTGACGAAATCATACCTTCGCATAGAAAGAGAACTATCCAGAAGGGCACTCTGAGGGCCGATTGTCCAGGCCAAACATGCAATGCAATTTCAAATTTGGGTACCATTATCCGAAAGTGTTTTCCGATATGAAGCTGGAAGTCTTTTTATGGCAAGAACCTCTGAAAAGAGTATAAAGAACAAGTTCGAATTACTTGTTCAAACAAATAAGATTTCCCAAGAACAGCTATCTCATTTTTTACACAGGGGAGTTCAGGTGATCTCGCCTAAGCATGATCTTGGATTAGATTACCTGGATAGCGTTTTGCCAGAAATTGTAATTGGCGCATCAAAGAACTATATTAATGAGATGAAAGTTCCCTATCAAGCAACTAGTTTTATTGCAGCCAACACCAGAAGTGACAGAAACGGCGCCTATGTTTTTAAGATACCCAATCAGCCCTCTGGAGGAATTAAACTTCTAACAGGGGGCAAAAGAAAAAAAGGTGATAATTTGTTCGCCTCTATTCACAGGATGATGCTTGGTCGAGAGGCAATAATGGTTAGCGCACTAAACTTGATGACAAACAAAGACAAAATCTGGAATTGGAAATTTTTTGGGGATCACCTCAAAAACGAAGATGACAAACTCTATGAAGATCTTGTCAAATTAAATAGCAAGGTCCCTGGTTCTAACAAAACTAAATACTATATCGTGGTCTGCAGATCGGATGCTACCTTCAGAAGACTTAACATATTGCAGGAGTTCAAAAACAAGAAAATAGCAGTACTTGATCCAAAAAATGATATAAAAGTCGTTTTTTTGACAAACTTGGCAGGATACGAATATGGCAGTAAAACTATACCTGAATCGGATAGAGTAGATTACTTAGTAACAGGATCTGAATTAGATATTTACCAGGCAATGCTTGTGCTCAGAAAGAAATACAATATACAAATGATGCTAAATGATGGCGGAAGACAAATGTCCAACGGAGTAAGAGACGCAGGTCTGTTAGGAGAAGAAAGAGTTACGTTAGAACCCTACCCGGGTGATGGCATAATACCAGACCAGTTGGACCCCGCATCTATCCTAGGTCAGGACGGGACAGGGTTAGATGGCAAAGAAATAGAAAAAAGCATTTTATTAAGTTCAATAAAAATTAACGGCGATGACAATGCTGGAAATGCTGAGTTAGCTAACGTATATGTTTACTGCCTTGACGAGAAAAAGGTTTTGTGATCAAGCAAATATGAACGTCACTCGTGTTAGTTCTAATTTTATCAACAACAATGTTTTCTGTTCCATACAATAGGTGTTTTATGTGGGAATAACACGCGATTTAAGAAAAAAGCCAAATGATGGAGATCAACGATCGATAGTGGAAGGAACATAGGACAAACAGTATCAGAATGTTCTGACGTTACTAAATCTGCTGGCCTATTTTATTGATACATTAAATTAAGATACACATAAAAAACAGAAGATATTGGACAAAAGAACAAAATGTAAGCATCACACATTTCTTGTATGGTCTATATAAAGTATACAGATGAGTAATTAACTCCAAGATGAAGATTTTAAAGAAATATAATGTGTTTAAGACAATAATAGAATGATCTCCAACAAATGACATTAATTGTAGATATGGATTGGCTTGTTTCCCATCTGAATGAACCTGATATAGTCATCATCGATACAAGAGGAATTATGCCTTATAGATTTGGACACATTAAAAATGCTATACTGCTTGGCGTAGATGATGTTATTTCGGTTGCTGACAACGGAGCTAACTTGGTTATAGATGCACAAACAGCTGAGAAGGTTTTCAGTAAACTTGGTATTGATTATTCTAAGACTGTTATAGTATATGGCGAATATCCAGATCCTTCACCGGCAAGAATCGTTTGGACTTTGATCTACTATGGACATCCGAATACAAAACTTTTAGACATTGGGTACAACGAATGGCAGAAAGCGGGATTGCCAATTACTAAGCAAATTCCAACAACACCTGCAGATGTTAATTTTGTTCCAAAAATAAATCCTTTAGCAAGAGCAGATGCTCAGATGATAAAGGAAAAACAAAATGATCCTAATGTGGTAATTGTTGATGCTAGAACACCCCAAGAGCACTTTCAAGCAAGAATTCCGGGATCACTATTGCATAATTGGGAAGAAGGACTAGGCGATTATGGCAAAATGTTTAAAGATAAAAATAAATTACAGAGAGACCTTGAAGAACAAGGAATCACTAAAGATAAGGAGGTTATATGTTATTGTCATTCTGGAATGAGAGCATCACATAAATATTTACAATTAAAACAGGCAGGTTTTGACAATGTTAGAATGTATGATGGCTCAATCATTGATTGGGCTCAGCGTCGCAATCCTCTAAGATAATAATCAGGCTACATGATCTCGTACCAAAAATGCTAGTTGGAAAGATAATGGTCGATGACGGTATTGCGGAAGATGTATAACAATTGTAATTGAGAGATATCGCTGCATTATCGGGTAAAAGTTATCACTCGAGTCATTCTAATTGCAGTTCAAAGTCAACTTCAGAGGTGTGAAGTATGTTGATGGGGAAATCGATCCCAGAATAATGCCAAGGTTGTTTACAAAGTTTCTACAAAATCTGGGCTTACAAGTTCATATTGTTTTCATATTGTTCACACACTGGAAAGCATGTCACTTGTAAATTACAATGCTTCTTATGGTCCACCATCGCTAGTCCATAGCTCCTTTAACTTATTTGCAGAATCTTTTGCATCCTGTTTGTTTGTAAATACTTCCAAGGTAATTGTTTTGTTGTAGTTAATACTCTTTAATTCCTCAACTACTCTATTATGATCAATTATTCCTTTTCCAATTGGTAAATGTTCATCATATAGACCATGGTTATCATGCCAATGAATATGGATTATTTTATCTCTAAATGTCCTTATATAATCAATTATTGCTTGCATACCGCCAGAAGTAAAGGCATGGGGTATGTCAAGGTGTACCTTTAATCCTGGTACATTATCGAGTATGTATTTAAATTCCTCAAGTTTGTGAATTCCGCTCGATGAGACAGGGATATTCTCTAACATTATTTGCATATTGCTAAGATTATCGTCCTGAACTGTATGCGAAATGATTTCGTCTAAGCTCTTTATCCAGTTATCCAGGATAATTTTCCGTCTTTTATGACCAAAGAACATGCCCTTTGCACTACTATGAAAGTTTATTATCGATATTCCAAGCTCTTCTGCTAGCTTTATCTCACCGATAGCTTCAGAAACCCACGCTTGCCTTATACGTTCATAGTCAGATCCAAGGTCTACCCAAGGAACTGTATGACCTAGAGGAGTGTTGTTTCCAAATCGACTGTGAGATAATAATTCTATGATTTCGTTCTGTTTATCTTTCAATATTTGTGGATTTCCTTCTGGACCTTCTATTGCTATTTCTACATAATCGAACTCTAATCTATCAATTTCTTTTATTTCGCTTATGACGTTGAGTGATGGATTAGTCAACAAGCCAAATTTTGGAATTGAATCTCTCTCTGGCTCCATCTCACAAATATTATTGACAGATCAGTATATTTGATATCTTGTGTTTCGGTGTAATTCGACTCCTTTAAGAAGGGTATAAAGCGGGGTAAATTCCGCTGGTTTGGGCAGCATTCATAGCAAATACAAACAGTGACTATGAGTATTCTACTGTCGATTCTCAGGGTTCATTCAATCTTTATCTCCTTTTATTTCTTTTAGAACTCTGATAAGGGAGTGATATCAATGCGGGCTTGAAGGGGTGTCGATCAATTTAGGACCAAACGGTGGCATTACATTGTAGATATTAAATAGCATCGTAAAGCTATTGATGACGTTTCTCTAATGTCATGGGGGTGGATGATAATATCTAAGCTATTTGTTCAGCAAGAGGGGTAATCTACTTGTTAACAGGAACTATTCTATATATTGTCCCTTGTGTTTGGTCAAATGTTAGCACATACAGATTGCCATCATAAGGACTTACTTTAAGATCTGTAATAGCGCCAAAGCCTTTCCCAAATATTATTTGATCAAGAGGGTCGGAACTGTTCGCAACCCTGTCTGCAAGTGGACCCTTGGGAAGCAGCAATCCCGTTCTTTGTGCATTTAGTTTAAAGTGGTAAATATTTCCATTTAGCGCATCGGCAACAAACATATCGTTTTCATACAGATTTCCTATCTTGTTAGAATTAAGGAATGTGATTCCAGTCGGAACCACTTTCCGAAACCACGTAAACTGAGGCGGATGATATTTTCCTTTTCCACCAAAATTGACTAAATCATTTGGAGGAAGAGGGGGGACAACATGCTGCTTCTCAGTTTGATCCATGTTATAGCCACGCAGCCATATGCCATCAATCTTATTGTAGCCGCTGTTAAATCCAGGGCCAACCAGATTGATTTCATCACCAAATGGTAAACCAACTTGTGTATCCCATAGAATTCCTGTTACTGGATCAAAAGCAAGCCCAAAACTATTCCATATTCCATAGGAATAGTAAAGGTTTAATGGAAATTTATTTCCCAGGATGCCTGGCAGTATTGGCTGACCGTCCTGATTAACTCTGAGTATCCCGCTAGTTCCATCCGGCTCACTACTATTCTGGACATTCTGTGCTTTAGTATTATGTCCGTTAATCCCGACATTACCTATCGTAACATATACGTTATTATCCGATCCTATAACGACCTTACCGCCGTTACCGATAGCTCCAGGAGTTGCTGGAAGTTCTAACAGCAATTTTGGATTTAATAATCTGTTGTTGTTCAATTCATATCTGTATAGGCGGTTACCCAAGGGTTGCTTTCCTGCTGTAATATCATCACCGGTATGAGTCTGGGCTTGAGTATAGTATAGGAAAACGTATGCGGTGGTGGTTTTATCGTGGTGATGATCATTGGCATTTCCATGGTTTGACAAAGCGGCTCCATGAATAGGAGTGATGGCAATGCCTAACATGCCTCTATGAGCGTATGTTGCAACGTTTACATCAACTAAAGCTTGTTGCAGTTCGGTACCGTTTACAATTCTTCTTACTGTGCCGGCGTCTTTCTCTGTGATTAATATGTCATTGGGGCCCAAAAAGGCCATGCTGGTCGGATATCTTAATCCCCTGAAAGCTACTTCTGCCCTTAAATTAGCATCAAGTATTGTTGGTCCTTTAGGAGACGGTAGACTGACTTCTGGATATTTTGAAGCTAAGGCTTTTGCAAGGTGATCGTGATCGTCTTGCAGTGTGAAATGTAGGAGTTTGTTTGTTATAGAGATACAAGTCAGGGTTAAGACTGAAACCAAAATCATTCTTATTACGCATGACGACGGCAGCGGGATAAATTGGGGCATTAGAAACTTCATAGAAGATATGGTGGTATCTCCTATATCTGATATTTATGCTAACCCTCGATCATATCCAAGGTTACTGAAAAGATTTTTGTAGGTGCTATTCCGATCTAGAATTAATTAATTTTATAATTCCCTGAAAATCACAAAAGAAAAAGTGTCGGAATCCCACTTGAGGCAAATCCTACTGATAAAATGTTCTTAAAGCTATCGTTGCACCGCCATTATTTTATTTTACATTATTTTATTTTAGTTACACCGTTCCTATTGCAAACCAAATGCCACTGTGGCGCCAGAATGCTGCATCTTTGACTCAGCCTCACTACCAAGCAGTGTTTTTTCATATTATTAAGACAAAGCAAGTCAAAGTCGCTGGGATAATATTAGCAATCACCAACATTCTCAGGGAAAGCGTATAGTTAGTTGTTTTTGCGGTATTCTTGCCAGCATGTTCCATGGAAAAATTTTAGGCTTTCTAGATCAGCGGTATCCATGTTTATACCACAATATTTGCAGATGCGACCGCAATTAAATAAATCATCATTATGGGGCTTGTTGTAGTTCTCTTTTGGATGGTTGTTGAGCGTACCTCTCACTTGGCGGTATTGTAGAGCTTGAATTTTATCCTCTATATACTTGCTCCTATAGAACCTGTCTGTCTGTCTTTTCTTTGAGTCGACCCTTTTGGAATTCTTATCGGAAAAGGACCTATATTATGTTGCTAACTTTTGATAGTTCACATGATGGTGTCATTGAGATGAGTTTACAAATTAATCTTTTTGTACATCCATGTCCTAAAAGCAGATATTTTTATTATGTTAAAACCTTCGGCTCTAAAAGTACTATAAGTTTGCCACCAAATGTAGCTTTAATATTTATCAATTGTAATCCGATTTTATCTAGTTCATTTATTAGATTTTGATTGATCAGAGTTGTTTTTAATTTAATTCGCGCTTCAGATTCATCATCTTGCTCTAAACCTTTTAGGTCTATACCTATCATTTCAATTTTTTTACGCCATGTATCAGCTATTCCTTGCTGTGGCTTCTCACTCATAATACTACAATTACCTTACTGTCAGATAAATAATGTGATTGATAACCTATTTATCGACTCCTGGTGCTTGAGTGGCTCTGTTAACTTAACAATAATTTCTGCCTTTTTAATTTCTCTATCTGCTTAATTGCTTTACTCAAATCAAATTCTAATTTCTTTATCTTTACAAATCCGTTCTTGGTCAACAAATAAGTCAAGAAATCTCTATCTTTTACGCTTAGTTTTTCCCTAACTTCTTTTGGCAGCGTAAATCTCTTCTATTGCTAATCATTATCCTTGACATTCCTAATATCTTATCAAGTATATTAGCAGTATATTTGGAGTCTAAAAGCTCTTAAGTTAACAGAGCTCGTTCCTACAGAAATAATATAATACACTTAAAATCGTATACTGCAATTAATTCCTATTGACAATGTGATGACCATCATTTACTAGATTATAATAAAACTAATCATGGAGAAGCCTATAATTTGCTTATAATGCGAGAAGATACTACTTTGAATTAGAGGTAACCATATCTTAATTAGACCTTTTAAAAAGGATGAAGTAAGAAAGGAAAAGTATGTCAACTACAACGTCCAAGGAAAAATTCTCTAAAATATTAGTTCCTATTGATGGCTCCGAACCTTCAATGGATGCCGCAGATGATGCTATTTTAATGGCGCGACAATATAATGCTCATTTGATTGCTGTATATGTGTTACCTGAAAAGCTAAGGTATGAATATGCAGATGGAATAGATCCCGACGTTCCTATTACAACTTCAACAGGAGGAATTATAGAATTGCCAAGACAAGAGATAGAAGAAAAATCTTTTAGCAAGATTAAAGAAAAATGCAAACAAAATAATGTTAAACTAAATACAGAAGTGGTTATTACTACCAAATCATTGGTAGCAGAAATAGTAGATTATGCTCAAAGTAATAGCGTTGACTTAATAGTTGTAGGAACAAGGGGCAGATCAGGCTTTAAGAAATTGTTACTTGGTAGCGTTGCATCTGGCGTTGTAACTTATGCGCATTGTCCTGTAATGGTAGTAAAGTAATATAGCACATTAGGGCAAATGGTGGGTATAATTACTGCTAACTCTTCGAGTGAAGGGAATGAAGAATAAAGTCATAACTCTAGCTCTAGCAGCAGCAAATACCTTAAAGTTTAGCCTACCAACCATCTTCCATTCCAAAGATGGTGGCAAGAAATCGATCCGTTTTTCATAAGGCTATAGCAAGATATATGTTAGAACGCTTTAAAGAAATGTCAATGTGGTCAGATGGTCGTCAGATCTCCGTCAGATGGTCGTCAGATCTCCGTCAAACGACCCTCCATGCTCATTTTAAGCTTATTTCTTTTTTATTTCAGGCTTTAGTAATATTTTTGGTAGATAAGAAATGGGA
>DATDFS010000038.1:0-3490 GCA_036522495.1 Nitrososphaeraceae archaeon
CTATATTCTACATCTATTTTACAGTAGTATCTTAAAGTGCTCTTTGTAGCAGTTCATAGAAGAACACTAGTTGTCAGGGTATTCAGGCTTAAAGCTTTCATGTACAAAGTCGTATAGTTAAAACTTTACTTACCATTAGGAGGGGTTTGCAAATTCTCTAGAGAAAGGGAAGCAGAAGATAGCTTTCATGGGAAGTACAGAAATTATGTGGAATAGATGCGGCGCTTGGACATGTATTTGACGATGGTTCAGAATCTACTCTCCTACGCTATTGTATTAAATTGGCATAACTTAAGCAACAAATACAATATTCTGAAGTGATGTCCACTGACGTCAATAGAAGATGTCGTTGGCAGGAGAACAAAAGCCTAGCGCATTGCTTCTTGTTCTGCCAACATCCATTCTCTTTTAACTGGTTTTATTTTATCTTCCCATCGTGCTACTTCTTTGCCGCAACTTCCGCATAATAGAATGGTCAAATGTTCAGAAACCTTGAAGGGTTCAAGTACCTTTGATTTTCCACGTTCACAACCACAATAAGAGTTTTTTAGTTCTTCCGACGTATTAGATCTATAAACTTACCGTTACTATTAAACTATAGGATGGATGTATGTTTATAGTAGTATGAAATAAAATGACCTCATAGTCCCATGTACTTTCGTTTTTGCACAGAAAACCTCATTGACTGGATAGTTGTTGTTATTGTTATTTCCGTGTTTGGTTCAAAATTTGGAATATTCTCCTAAATTAAACTGGAATGTGTTTGGTTTACTTCTTATACCATGCAGGAACTTTCTACGGCATCATATCATCTCTGTATTTTTCCTTGCCATAATAATCCAGATTTCCCTTCGTCCCTTCTTTTTTCCATGATCTCTAATTGCACAACTCTGAAGTCAGTATTAACTTATAACTACGACATAGGCTATAGTCACGAGGTTTGAGTACTACTACTCCTCGACCCTACGGTGAAGTAGAAGTTTCCATCTTCATCAACGAAATTGTTCACTGATATTGGTTCGTCAATGCATGTGAATGTGCTGGGTTATTGTATATTAGGTTAAGAGACTATGCCATGATATCAAAGGAGCTGGAAGTGCATCTCTTATCACCAAACACTCCAAGAGCGGAGCAGATGAGACATGATATAATGCGGAAGCTGATATGTTGGCGGTTGCAATTCTGTCTTTAAATCTACTTTTTTCAATCAACATGAGCTATGCTGACACTCCTATTCGTTGATTTCTACAGGAGTTACTGCATGCATCGGTGAAAATACAATATTACAGAAGTGGCAATATATTTCACGATAATGATAGATTTTGTCTTTAATATTTTCTGTAAGTACAACATATCGTGAACTGTGACATGTTGGACAACCTAGTAATTTCTTATTTGGTCGTTTCTTAAAGTTCTTGTTATCACTGCAGTCAATCTGCATTTAAAGTATCTATACAACATGATCTTTTAGACGATAAGATTAATTGTATACTTTATTTTTTATTAAAATACTCTAACATGCTATTTTTACTTACTATGTTAGAGTTAAAAGGACAATATTATGTGAAGTATCGATAAGAGTTGCTTGAATGTTGTTTGTTGTCGCGTCTAACGGAGTGGAATCGATAGATACGGCATATAAGTCAATCATACTCTTTTATCATATTATGGCACGATTTATTTCAAAATCTATGATTCAGAATGCAATACAACTTGCTTAAATTTAATAGCACCTTTAAATTCTCTTATTAAAATGCTATGCGTATTTTCCAGACCTATTCCGAATAACTATAGTAGAATTGAACTCAAACAGAACTGATGTAATTACTTGCAATTATCCAGTTTTTTAGAATCTAAAGATTAGAGCAGAGCAGACTAAAATGTCAATTAACGGTTCTTGTGAATCATAAGGTAATTCACAAATCTATTCCCCATCCCATGAGAATGAAATAATTGTGATAATAATTTTAGTTTTAGATTCTCCTTTCACTTTCACCCTTTAACTTTAGCGATGGCCTCTCATCTAAGCTATGAAAATTCGAGTTGAAAATTTCACAAGAAAGTTTATTAATATGACTAAATATATGTCAAATACGAAGTGAACGATAACGATATATTCTACGAACAATATTGTCATAAAGCCATTTAGCGAATATAAACATCAATTTGCATTATGTGAATCATGTTTTTGGTCTGCGACTGTTTTTAATAATAACCCAATAGAACAAAGCCCCATTAATGAGGATAGTATTCTTCAGAAATGTCCCTTGTGTGAGAAGACAAGTGTTTCATTAATGCCTTTAGAGAAAGATGAGGGATATAGAATATTAATTGGTGACCAACGCGGACTTGAGATGCAATTCTCAAAGTGCTAATTAATAATAATAAATTTATTAAATTTCAACTGCAATGTTCCTCCATCCTTCAATAACTAATATTTGCAATGTTCCCTAAAGTCATATGAAGATATGCATGTATGAGGGCTCCATTTATAGACTTTCGATGCGCACATTGACGAAGGAATTTCCTCTGAGGATGATGCTGAAAAGCACTAGAAGAGAAAACACATGCTGTTGAATAGTGTCCAATGAGACTAAACATGGTTTATCCGATGGTTTCAACATAAATAGGCCTACATTTTGACTGGAAACTAAGCATGGAATTACCTTTAGTAGAATATTCTATGAAAGAAAGCGGTTGTCTAGCCTCATCTTTTTGAAATTATAAAACCCATTACTCCAATCCCAACCAAACCTGTGACAGTTAAGATAGAAGCCAACAATATAACTGCTCCTAACATTGGGCTATTTGATCGGCCTGACAGTATAGCAGTTATCTTGGCAGGACCCATCATAATACCAATCCCTGCAAACAGCATTATAATCAATATGATAGAAGTAATAGTAAGTCTATCCATACTTGGATGAGCAGTGTTAAGAGGACATAATATATCCTATTCAATGCTCACAGTTTAGCTGTGTCTAGTGTCTTTGCTCTGACGAATGCTTTTCAAATGATATAGACTGATGCTTCTCTATACTCCATTCTCTGATGCGAGCTTAATTCCTCCTTGCTGCCGAAAGCCTTCCCACACATGCTGCGGCGATGTTGTCAATTATCAACTTCTTCAAGGTTCTTCCTTTGTCTCCATTATAGCGGTAATTCATCAAGATCCTTACATCTATCGTGTTGCAGACATGGCTACTTATCAGATAGAGATTTTCTTATTCTTATGGTGAGGAAAGCGGTGAAATCATTTGTCACACAGAAGTATCCTCCCATCAGGATATTACCAAGCATAATACTAAAGAATTTTAAGTTCGATTTGTCAAATAAAAAATTTTCAAAGGCTTTTTTAGGCATACAGTGAGGTTTAGTATATGGTACTTGGGCTTCTCTGGACACTGATAGTCGTGGTTGTAGTGATCATAGTCATAGTGGTATTGCTCAAGCTCGTGTTTGCGATAATAGCAATAGGCCCTGTAGCACT
>DATDFS010000039.1:0-12895 GCA_036522495.1 Nitrososphaeraceae archaeon
TTCTACATACCATCTGACCTTATCTTTGAAGTTAGACCACCATCCTAAAAAGGAATCACTTGAGTCCGCCTCAAATAATAGAAATCCGTTATATTCTGTTCCCCATGCGTGATCATATTCGCCTACTAGCTCTATGCCTGACGGTAAACTGTTTTTTACTTCATGCCATTCTGCATTTGCTTTCTGAGCGTCCTCTTTATTCATCGTTTTGAATCGATAAAAGACTAGGAATGTAGTTGCTACCATTATTTATGATGTAGTTCAATTCACTATATATAGACAGCTCTCTGCTTTCACAGATTAGCTAGACTGTATGTCTATAGCCTTAGTAAAACAATCCGTCGCTTCACTGTTCTTTTCTGGAGAATTAAGCGCATAGCCGTTCATATTTACGCTTCCAGCATTATTCAATGGTTTTATGCGCTTCTATATCCAAAGCATTGTCAAAGCATGCAAGGGCTTCTTTATGTCTTTCCGAGCTTATGAGTAATTTAATTTGTAATAATTGGGATCATCTACTGCACAAATGGCTGAAAATCATGTTGGCAGACTGAACCTATTTAGAGATCCATGGCAAATTTGACGGATTGAAATCAAAAATATACGTTGCAAGTTCAATTGAAAATCTGAAAATAAAAATAATAAACCTGATGCATGTGTAGTAGGCTTATATATTTTTGGGACTCTGCTAATTCTTAGGGATATTTTGAGTGAACTTGGAACATAAATCGTTTATTTCTATAAACCTTCAACTAGTCCAAACGAGTGACGTGATCTATTTATTCGCGGGAGGATTAACAGTTATCTCTCAGTCATGTTAAGTAGAAGTATATTTAAGTTGCAAGCGTGTATATTTACATCGTTTCCTGGTTGAAATAAAGGACTGCAAAGGATCTTACAAGCAATGAAAGGTAGCGACAATGATGAAAAATGCATTACTGAGTATTCTAGAAGCTTTACATATTGATAATAATAATAGTTAATTAAAATACTCTTGTAACCAGATTATACCATCCAATTTGAAGGGATTTATAGATACTAGTTTAATTATTATTCTCAAGTCAAATACAAATAATTGCAAACAAGAAAATATAAATATCTCTAGAGATATTACTAGTGATATCGTGTTAGAAAGTAGCATCAGAAAGATAATTCAGAGATACGATAGCAAGAAGTTTGACACGCGGTTATTAAAATGGATTGCGATATCCATCGGTATAGGAATCGTCATAGGATTCATGTTACCAATAGTCATATCTTTAGCAGTAGTGATAGGCATTTTAATTTTAAGACTCAAGTTCTTGAGAAAAAGTAGGAGAAACAAGGTAATGATGTTGAGTAATAATAAACTACTTGACACAGGTATTTTTGACTTGATATCTTCAATCTTATCCTCAGGATTTCGGAGCAGTTCAATCAACAAGAATTATTACTGCGCAAGTTGTGGAACAAAACATAAAGAAACCGCATGCCCCTCATGCGGTTCAAAGTTTAAGAAAATAATTGGATCCTAAATCATAATGGAGATTCGGAAATAAGTGCATTGAATTCTCAGTCACAAGAATTTTTCTTAACTATATTCTTATGTATGTGGCTCTTGAAGTGAGTTTATTTTCAGCATGTGACGTCATCAGCTGTAACTTACTATTATACTAATAGTCTGAGCAAAACTAAGGATATCTAAAAAACCATCAACCGGAAACCTTTTTTTAAGAATTGGAATTTTTGCTCTCAGAACCACGATATCCCTTATAATCAGAAAGGTTGTTGACTTCATTTTTTAATATGTGTTAGCTCGTAGTTTTGCATCTCTTCTATATTATTGAAAAACGGCTTAACTGCCTCTTAGAATGTTTGAAACTTGGTTATTTTGAAATCCTTTCGTATGACCACCATCAAGTGAATTCCACTCAATTCGCAAAGCATAAGGCTCAGGTTTCTCAATGCAATGTGACAGATCATAGTTAAGGCAGTGAGAGGGTTCTCTCTGCACTTCCTCAGCTCTATTATATGTATTATCAAACTGATCTTGCATTTCCTTTGAAATTTTGTATCGTATGTATTCGATAATCATATGCTTTGTAGTTGATTGATTTTGGTTAGCCGTATTTATGGACTTTCAATACTACTGACTTTTTGTTTGGATATGCGCATAATGCTTTGAAAAAAATTATTTTTAAAATGACTATTTGTGTGCTGGATTTGTTGTTATATATTGTATTATATTGTAATATAGGCTGTTATGGATTTCTCGCAACAGATGCTGCTGATTCCGATCCTAATATTAGGTTGATTAGGGTTAGATATGAAAGGAGGAGAGAGAAAATGTTTTATTTCAAAATAGTAAGAAAATGTTATTCCCCAATAGACTCCCTTTATACGCTCCAAAAACCCGCCATTTGCATTTGAGATTATGATAACATGCTGCAGAGGACAAGATGCATTATTATTTCTCACGCTTGTATTTCATATCTGTCAATTATTCAAGAATGATGTTACCTTTAGACACATTCTTTATTAAGACACACCTTTCTTACTCCAAGCAGCAATATGGAGAAAAAAGGCAAAGTTGCGGTAGTAACGGGCTCCAGCAAAGGTATTGGAAAAGCCATAGCGTTATCGTTTGCAAAGTCAAATGAATATTCGGCAGTAGTCATTAATTCTAGGAAAGCAGAGGAGGCACAAGAGGTCTCTGAAGAACTTAAAAACTTAGGTTGTAAATCAATTGCTATTGAGGCCGATGTTTCAAAGGAGGGTGAATGTATTAGATTGATTGAAGAAACTGTCAAAGAATTTGGTAGAATAGATGTATTGGTAAATAATGCAGGAATCCAAGACGATCTTCCTTTAACAGAAATAAATTTAGATGAATGGTATAAAATAATAGGAGTTGACCTTACTGGACCGTTTATCTGCAGCAGGGAGGCTGTTAAAGTTATGAAAAGACAACATAACCCTAAAGGCGGATGCATCATAAACATTTCCTCCGTTCATCAAGCAATACCTAAACCTCACTACGTCCCGTACGCCACATCAAAAGCAGGGATTGAAATGATGACCAAGACCATGGCACTAGAATTGGCTAAAGACAACATCAGGGTAAATATAGTTGCACCTGGAGCTATAGACACAGATATGAATATAGAGCTAAGAACGAATAAGGCAGAACTACGGAGTGTTGTCAAACGGATTCCACTGGGGAGAGTTGCAAGTGCAGATGAAGTTGCAAATGTGGTAGAGTTCCTGGCATCAGATAAAGCAAGTTATGTTACAGGGGCATCTTATTTTGTTGATGGTGGTATGACTTTGTATCCTGGTTTTGGGATAACATCTGAACATGAAGCTGCAGAGAGGCGGCAGCATGATGATAGCTAACAAAACATCACTTAGCAGTAATTGAATATACGCGCTTTTAATATCATTGCCGCCAACATATCCATCACGGTTGCTAATACTAGAGCCAATTTTCAATATGTCGTTTGCTGATTTACCCGTATTTTGGGTATAGATTAACACAAGCAACGTCATCTAGTTCTGAAATAGGCCGTCTCTTTGGTATAAAGCCTATATAAGAATCAACCATCTCTCCTTGTTCGATCTATTGGGTTTGCCTGGCTGACCCACACAGATTCATAAAATACCACCTAGTGTTTGATTTCTGTATAGATTTTGTATTTCAATCCCTTAAATATTCTGTGGCAGTACATCAGCGTCTCGTCTTTACAAGTCTTCGCGGGGGTGTTATTCAAAGTTGCTTTACTTAATTTGAACGATTGTGGATTATATTTCTGTAAAGTTAATTCTTCCAAAGGACTCGTGCTGCTGCAAGCTACTATTTTCAGACAATATTATCAAAATACAGGGCAATTCTATTTGGTTGGGCTTTTTGTACTTTTTTTTATATACTGTCCAAGATTGGCTGGTGAAGAAAGATTCGAATCAGAAAAGACAATTATCTAGCATCCTCGTTATGTTAGTTCCATGAAAAAGATAAAATTATTCATCGCCTCGAGTCTCGATGGCTATATAGCGAGAATTGATGGCAGCATAGATTGGTTGGTTACTGATGGTGATTATGGATTTTCGCAATTCTACGAATCAATTGATACTATCATTATGGGGAGAAAAACATATGATAAAGTATTAGAGTCTGGCAAGTATCCGCACACGGACAAGAAGAGTTATGTATTGAGCCAGACTCCTCACGTAAGGGAATCTAGTCAGCATGTTGAATTTATCTATGCTGATGTGATAGTCTTTATAAAAAAACATCTAATTCGATCTAAAGGTAAAGATATTTGGCTTGTAGGAGGTTCAGATATTATTTCCATTTTTTTAAATGCAGATCTAGTAGATGAAGTTATTTTATCAATCCATCCTATAATTCTTGCCAAAGGTATTCCACTTTTTAAAAATATTCAAAGACAGGTAATTCTAAAACTGCTAAAATCTATTCCTTTTGACAATGGATTAATACAAATGCATTATCATATAGACCATCAGTAAGTTTTAGGATATACCTCGGATCATCCCTCAGTTGACAGTGTGTACTTTCCGATATTCTGAGGTTATATGTGCCACTGATAAGTTTACAGCTCATATTGTTGTATGAATACTTGAGTGCTTTCGCAAATGTCTTTACTAGGTCCCCACAGAGTCAGATGAAGTCTTGGGCGATATAGGAAAAAATAAGATAATTGAAGATCTAAAAAATATAAAACCTCAATCCCAATACATTTTGTATTGGGCTTAGTGAGAGCGGGGGGTCATGGTGAAGGGGAACAAGAAGCACTACAGGATAATCTCTCAACAATACTCTGGAATGAACAAACCTAACTAAAGAACTCTCTTAAAATTAATTCAAACCTCAAGAAAATGAGAGTTGTAAGAATGGTAAGTCAAATGGTACAAGTATATATATTATGAGCAAATATTATGAGCAACCAAAAAGAAAAGACTATCACAGTTACGACTGCACTTAAAATCAGTGCAATAGTATTTGTTTGCACATCAACGAAAATGCAATAGTGTAACGTAAGACATCAACTACAGCAATAAGCTTACTGTGGGGTCGCTAACCGGGACAATAATGAGAGCATACAAATCCCATATGAAATACTTAGTGACGGATGCTAAATTCAGGCATAAGGATCAATTCAGGCATAAAGATCATATCTACTAGTGATAAGTAACTGATTCTTACTTCTTAATTTTATAAGGAACATTTGCATTTTCTATGTTATAGTGACCATTCATCCGCTTCCTCCATCAGGTTCCCCAGATAAGAGATCTGAGATATTGTATGGGGTAGAGAATGCCGTGGGAAGAGGCGTGTATTTTATGTCTAACGTAAAGAAGAGAATGGATATTTATTTTGATCATAGAGCTCCATCCATAGTAGTAGAGATACCAGAATACAAGAATGGATATATTGACATAAGAAAAAGAGGAGGAAAGATAAGAGCTTTTACTGAAATTACAAAAGACAACATCCACTATTGTAAGGAGTTAATGAAATTAGTCGATGAGCTACGTAATTTGAACGGAGTTAAAGGAGGAATAGCTATTAGTGAATCAGAATATATGGCTACTACGCTCCTGGAAGAAGCAAAGCCATTGACACAGGTTATCTTCAGCAGTGTTAAAGAAGTTGTGGAACAGGGGCAATACATATTCGATACGTTGTGGAATACGGCAATTCCAGCTGAACAGAGGATAAGGGAAATAGAGGAGGGTGTGATGCCTATTAGAACCAGACTATTAGAAAAGCAAGATGAGATTATCAAAGAAATAAACCGCTTAAACAATAGCGCTGACAGGTTATCAATTTGCTCAGCATTTGGTGGAATGCAGATGAGCTACAAATATTTCTTTGACTCATACAGGAGGATAGTTGAGAGGAACAAAAGAATAGATAATATCGGCGGCGGCTGTAATGATGACGGACTAAGATGGATTATTAACATAGATAAAGATAACCTGGAACTAGCAAAAATATTCCTTGAATCTGGGATACAGGTAAAGCATATTAAAAATATGCCACCTATGAATTTCGGTGTATCAGAGAAAGAAGTGGCTCTTACGATAGAGAAGATGGAAGATGATAGTATGAGCCAGAGTTTCTTAATCAGTAATGAACCATTGTATGTAAATCACTTTAATTCTTTATTTGAAGAGTTATGGAAAAATAGCGTTGATGCCAAAGACAGAATAAAAGCTATTGAGGATGGAGTCGATACTGAAGGAATAGAGATTATCCAAAATCCTGCTGAGATACAAAAGATTACTTTCGATCTTGTTAAATCAGCTTCAGAAGAAATACTAATAGTACTTGCTACAGCTAATGCATTTCATCGCCAGGAAGATTTAGGAGCAATGCAATTTCTAAAAGAAGCATCAAACGAAAGAGATGTAAAGATTAGAATCTTGACACCTGCAGACAATTTAATTGTGAAGACATCACAAAGATTGTCAGAACAACAAGAACAAGAACAACAATCACAATCACAATCACCAAAGCCGCAGAAGATTAATATCCACTTCATTGAACCATATTTGCAAACAAAAGTTAGTCTCTTAATAGTGGATAGAAAATTCTCATTAGCTGTAGAGTTAAAGGATGATGCTGCTCACAAATCCTATGAAGCTATGGGATTAGCAACTTATTCTAATAGCAAACCTACAGTATTCTCTTATGTTTCAATATTTGAAAGTCTATGGAAGCAAACTGAGTTATATGAAGGACTCCAAGAAATAGACAAGTTAAAAGACGAATTTATCAATATAGCAGCACATGAATTGCGAACGCCTATACAACCCATACTTGGAGTAAGTGGTGTTCTTCGCTCAGAAACAAAAGATTCTAAACAGCAAGAATTGCTAGATGTCATTATCAGAAATGCAAAACGGTTACAGCGACTCTCACAGGATATTTTGGATGTAGCAAGAATCGAAAGCCATACTCTGACACTAAAAAAAGAGATATTCAATCTGAATGACATAATATCAAATGGAATTTCTGATATCATGAACCAGGTTATCGTCAAAGAAAATAAGGAGAGCAGTATCAAACTAGAATTTACAAATTCAGTGAAATGGAAGGTAGATGAAGATGAAGAAGTAAATGCTCTTCCTATTGTAGAGGCAGATAAAGACAGAATTTCCCAGGTTATTTCTAATCTGCTTGCTAATGCCGTAAAATTTACAAATGAAGGGGTGATAAGAATAGCTGCAGAAAAGAATAACGGCGAGATTCTTGTCAGCATTAAGGACACAGGCACAGGTGTAGATCCTGAAATTTTACCAAGACTATTTACAAAATTTGTCACAAAGCCAGAAACAGGAGGTACTGGTCTGGGATTGTTTATATCAAAAAGTATTGTCGAAGCTCATGGTGGTAGGATATGGGCTGAGAATAATACTGATGGGAAAGGAGCAACATTTTACTTTAGTCTACCATTAATCAGATAAGGATATCTTGTACAATAATAATTCGGGGTTTATAAATTCAAATCCCTAATACCACGGGTTGGAACAATCAAGTCAAATCTGTCTTGGATTCCACCGAACTCGAAGAATATTATATAACATTTCTTTACTTTAAATTAGGTAATATTTAGTATAATAATCTAATGAAAAATTTAACTTTGATTCTTGCACCCTTTCTGAGAATGAAAAAGGAATCTTTATTCGTTGCAATTGCTGTGACAAGTTTTGTCTTCTCGGTATTTCTGCTGATAAATGGTTCAACGGCTGCCGCTGCTACTCCATTGTCTAATCAGAATGGCACTGTTTCGAGTATACAGAACGGTCCAGATGGTAGACCAGCATGGAAAGTTTCTGGGACATGGAATTTGATAAACCAAAGTTCCAAGTCTCCTACCTTCAATGCTTCATTTGATATGATGAAATTAGATGGCTCATCTATGCACAAACATACTATAACTGCTACTATAACTTCTGCTGACTTCAAAGTCACAGGAAAAACAAGCACACGTACGTATTATGGTACCGCTATTATATCTATGAAGGAAGGACCAGTAAGTAATGTTCCAATTGTTATAAAACTATTAAGCGATGGTAGTATGAGCATAATGCCTGATCCTATCAAGACAAAGGGTCACTTCGGAAATACTCCAATCCAAGGAAAGACCAATGTGTCATCGTAGTTGTTGCTGTGCTAGAAGAATATAGATGCTATCAAGATCAGTCAAAGCAGTAGCCAAACTGAGATAGCAAACATTCCTCATGTTGTCTCAGGTATCATAAATAATGATATATTATACCTTAGGGAGCGAGCAAAATATAATATTCGAAAATACATAGATGAGAAATTGCCATATGAGTATGAGTGGTGTGTTATAGGACTTTGAAATGATAAAGGAGGCATCTGTTACTGCCGAGAGCGTGGGAAGAAGAACAAAAATTCAAGCACTGTCTTTAGCCAAAGATGTCTATGCACTGAAGATGGAATTGCTTACGAACGCTACCGTAGCTGATGATGCGATAAGGTTTGTTGCTGCTGGTCCTAATAACAACGAACCTGCGATAAGGACCAAAGCAACTGCCGATTATGAACCAGATATTGAAAAGGAGAATGTGAATGAGAATATTTAACCTATTAATCTAGTAAATGAGCCTTTTCAGCAACAAGACCGGAAGTAGAAAATAATACCGCAATGACAAGCACAACTAACCAAGTCGCTTGAAATCATTTTTGTGCCTACCACAAACAAAAGTGGACTAGTCCAGAATTGAAGTGCGGAAAAAAGGGGTTTGGAATGAGCGACAAGTATGCTAAATAATATGCTGCTCACTCTGTTTCTATGACTGTAATTGGGTAGGAAGACGCTGCTTCAGAACATGATGATACCGTTTACTGATAAGTAATTTCTGTTTGATGTACGATGCAGTACAGTTCGCTAGAGGTTACTACTTAAAAGATACTAAACCTAACTTTCTAACCAAAAATAATACTGCTCCTATTGGTATAAAAAGGGCGAAAAGGAGTAGTAAATAGGGAGTATCTTCAGGATCTAAGTGGCTTCCAACTAGAAGTATTCCATATATATTTATGATTACTGACGGAATAACTAGTGCTAATATCAATAACTCAAAATATTTGTTCATGATTGATGTCGGTAGTGTTGGTGGTTGTGAGGATGACGATCTCGATTCTGTTGTTGTTCTTGCTGCATTTTGGATTCTCAATCCTAAAATAAATGATGATGTTCCTATCAAGAAAGAAACTATAGTGAGAACATTTTGTGTAAGACCAGGTATAATAGCAATTGGCGAGCCTTGACTTGTCAGTTGTTGTTGCTGTTGTTGTTGTGCTCTCACTGTATTATTGTCTATGCACATAAATGATAGAGACAGTAACATGATAGTACTTGTTAACAAGAACAATAACAACATGATAAAATGACTCGTCAGCAAACTTGTTATGATTATTGTGACGAGCAATAATAATCCTCCTGTACCGTCATAGTCATTCTTTGTTATCTAATGAACACAGAAACACACTAAAAAACTGACAACGGGCTCTGTGAGTCCAGATCCTTTAATAGACAGAATTCAAGAAGGTGACTATTTGTTTTATGGAAAAGATAAGGCAATTCTTGAGGGATGGATTTGTGGACTTCTTGTCAAATATGTGCGCCCAATAGAAGAAGAGCATAGATTCCAGTCAATGCCCGTATATTCGAACAATACAGGTTATTACCAGTTGGATAAATCAAATGTGTTATTATCTTACTGAATATCTATTTCATTAGAATTTTTCAATAACATTAATAATGAAAACTCTGAATATTCGTATAGCAGGTCCAACATCAGATTATTCTAACACCCCAATTGTCTATGACGATACTGGTCTAACCCTGGTAATTCTGACAGTTAATTTATTCCCTTTACACCGATCAAACAGTAGATTCTTATTGTCGTATCACTGAAATGGATTACATACAATAGTGTATTGCATCCCACCGGATTCGGACCAACGGCTACACAATATTTTAACATAAATGATTCTGTGAACGTTATCGTTGGGCCTAAATGTTAAGTCAAATTTGATTCACAACCTTTCGGCATTACAATTTGTGAAAGTGAGCCTTAGCCATTTGTGAACTTCGTTATTTATCGATTAAATAAAAAATAAAATGATATCTCACACGAGAGTGAAGGTTCTGGAAGTATGGATTGGTTGGTTGATTGATTGATTACTACCACCATAAGCAACGGTTATGGTCGCTACGCCTCTCAGTCTCTTTGAATACATCCTTTACCACGTCTTTTGCTACATTTTTTACTATGGTATTGGCAGCCATATACAACACACCAGCTGTACCTAACCAAAATAGTGTTTCTAGTGGCTTCATTTTATATCAATTATGATCAGTCGTCATTATATTAAAAGCCTACACAGTCTATTTGAGAGGAGAGGATGTCCCATTTTCACGTTCAATGACATAATGGGAATACGTAGCTATCTCATTTATTCAGAGATATTTAAAATGATTTGTATTATGTATTTCATAACTTCTTAATTACTTTTGAATCAAATAGTGTATAGGATTGTATTTTCATTCAATCCTACAAAATCCATAATAAAATGTGTTATTCCTATGTCTACATATTTGTTCAGACCAGATATTATGTTTTCATGCAAGCCTACTAACGATGCATTCTCAGCTTCTCTTACTTGTTGCATACCATGAACCCGCTTCTTTCTTTGATTAAGTGTATCGTTAATAATCTTATCATCATTTCCAACTACGCAAGAAACCAAGATAGAATATTTTATTTCTTTGGGATTTCGACCAATTGTTGCACAATGTTCTTTTAATTTAGAAATCATTCGTTTTAATAATCGTACCTATCAAAAAAACTTGTCATGACCCATGATAAATTGGTAATCTCGTAATTTATATGAATTGATAGAATATCTTATAGTGAATGTTGTAATGATTACTTCAGTCATTAAGAAAATAGGTGCAGATATATAGATCTGTGTGAGAGCTAGCTAGATCTATAAAATCTAAGAAGCCCTAATTACAAAGAAAACTGAACAATAGTGAAACGAGTCACATGTAAGATTAACATCATACTTCTACTATGAAGTCTACTTCAACAGAACTATCAAGAGCCAGGCTACTTGCGCCAACTGACACTCTGGCATGTTTTCCTTTCTCACCAAAAACCTCCACTATAAAATCTGAGGCACCATTAATTACTTTAGCATGGTCAGTAAAAGACGGATCACAATTGACATAACCAGAAACTTTGACAAATTTTTTTATCTTATCAAGGCTTTCTAGTGCTTGTTTTAATTCGGATAGCCCATTTATAACACAGAGCCTTGCGGCAGCCTGACCATCCTCTAGTGAAATATCTCTGCCTACTTTTCCTTTATACTTTACCTGTATTGAATTTGACTCTTGTTCTATTGGAATCTGGCCAGATACAAAGGCAAGATTGCCAGTTATAGCAACTGGAATAAAAGATCCAACAGCAGAAGACTGTCTGTCGGAAAACTTTACTCCTAAAGAATTTAGCTTTTCTTCTATCATTAGAAGTTCCAAGATTATGTCATATTATTGTATTTCTATAGAATGCATTATTGCCAGCAACTGTTGTACAAATCAAGCCTTGAAATTGAGTCAAATTTGATTCACACCCTTGGGCCATTGAACCCTGATTCCAACTCTTTTTGCCTTTTTTGATTATTATTAGCAAATTCACTAACAATATTATGTTTGCAATAATCTTTCCACAAATAGATTCAGAAATTTTCAGCAATTAGTTTTACCTCTGGGCCTCTGACATAATCTTACCATCGCCAGGTTGTTTTCATATTGGCCATGATTTCGTAGATAAGACAATTGAAAAAAGTTTCATGATCACACTGTCCTCTCCACTCTGTATCTGCTAATTTGTAGGTTATTCTCTCATGAGCTCTACTGCTTTTAGCGCGCTTATTTCTTTGTCTTTTATTTCGAGCATTATATCAAAATCCAGACCTTCAGTTTGTTTTAAGAAGTTTTTGAATAATATAGGATCAATTGTTACTGTATGTTTTCCTTTTCTCGATATAACATGGTTGCCATCACCTATGTCTTGACTACTATAGTCAACCATTGGAAAACCATCATTGTTATTTTTCCATGTAGACATTGCTTTCTGAAGAGGATTTCGCACTAACGCATATTCCGTCTTCGCTTCCTTTGGACTGCTGCCAAAGCATTCATGGTGAAGGTTATCAAAAATAACTGGTATACCTGTCTGTTGATTAATGTAAAGGCAATCTTTTATGTCATAAAGATGGTCATCATTTTCTATAACAAGCCTCTTTTTAATCGAACCGTCAATTAAGTGTATGTTGTTGTATGTTTTAATGAATCTGTCTATTGCTTCTGGTTTATTTCCATAAACCCCTCCTACATGTATTTGTACTTTTGCTGTTTCATCAAGACCCATTGTATCTAAAAGCACACAATGATATTTTATTTCATTGATGCTGTTTTCTAATATCTTATCGTTAGGGGTGTTAAGAACAACGAATTGATCAGGATGCATGGAAATTCGGATGTTCTGTTTTTTAATGTAATCACCAATTTGTTCAAATTCTAATTGAAAAAACTTGTACCAACCAAACTTACAAATTGGATGTGAGGCAAAAGGAACTAGGTCGGAGCTAATTCTAAAAAATAATAAATTGTTTTTGACATTGTACTTGAGAATCTGATTCAAATAAATTAAGTTGCCTTTAAGAATTTGAATTAGCTTGCTTTCGGAAAAAGATGCTAATCTAAAAGTAGAAGGAGCATTCCGAGAAATACTATTATTGATACAAGGATATCCTATTTTCATGGTAATCTAATTTCGCTTTTCAAGG
>DATDFS010000040.1:0-2176 GCA_036522495.1 Nitrososphaeraceae archaeon
ATGCTTACTTGTATTGTGATTTTGTTGTGACTCATAGAATTCGCTAATTAGTGTTGATGTAGGATTTAGAAGCAGGAGCTCTGACCTAGTTATGTGATGTGCACATTAACATCTTATAAAGATCGTCAATAAGCCTAAGACATTGCTTTGCATATTTGGACATTGTACATGATTTTATCACTGAACATAATATCCATTGTTATACGCTGTACTTCCTACAAGTTGTCTGGTAGCTTATCGATATATTCTTCAGCCTTCATTTTACTTTAACATGTTGTTATGTATTCTTTTTCGCAGTTTATCATTTATCATAACAATTAATAACAATATTCCGTTATCTTTGAGTATTTGTTTATTTTGTTAATGTATTTTTTCTATCTTCTGATGGGAGAACATGAAAACAGCCTAGATCAAAAAATAGTCAAATTCACTGTCCTTGAACTTTGAGTTTAGAATATTATCCACTATGAAATCAACATTTTTTTCATTAGCATAAACATTATTTGCTCTATTAATTGCAGCGTCAGACAGATCTGATCCTATGACCTTATAACCTCTTTTAGCAAGCCACATAGCCTGCGTACCTGGACCAGTACCTAAGTCTAGGAAATTTTTGACCACCAACGTTAATAATCTTTCTTTCATCTAATTCTTTTAAGTCAGAATCAAAATTTTCATTATACCACGGCATTGTCTCTACCTTCTGAGTTTTATACAAAGTTTCCCAATCAGGAAGACCCTTTCTTGTTAACATAAATGATCTAACTGGGCTATCTATAGTAATTAAAATATATTCAGAGTAAAAGTAGTCGTACATAAATCCATTGTATGAAATACGATATATTCTAGTCAATTCTGACCTGGGAATATATCCATATACCCGTGCAATAGAAGGAAATAGAATTGTTAGTATAATAGAAGGTACATCTCCAACAATTCTAACAATCAAGTAGTATCTTGGTAAAGATGTAGGTCAGAATCATGCAAAGCAGTAGATGTAACTCGTGAAATTATATCTTCGGGATTTTGTATACCTGGACGAGGTTTATCATCGATTTAGGCATATGTTTGTCACTCTATATACCTGGGCCCATCGGTTGAGGCCTTTATTGCTCTGTATCAAGTTTTAATTACTGATTATATCTAGCCACCTAGTTGTACCAAGTATGAACATATTAGAATTTGCAGGAGAGGTTATCCTTCTGTCTACATCTGGCGTACTATCCCCTGGTCCTCTATTTTTGACTAATCTTATTTATGGAAGTAGACAAGGAGCCCATGCAGGAATTAAGATTGCATATGGTCATACAATTGTAGAGTTACCATTGATTATTATACTGGCGTTGGGTCTGTCTAAAATTTCAACTCTTGATTTGGGAAGCAATGAAGACCTAAAGATAATTGGTTTAGTAGGAGGAGCTTCGATAATACTATTTTCATTACTACAAGTTCGTAGCTTGATGAAAAGAAAGATCGTCGGGGGAGTTGATACCATTAGCAATAAAAACTATTTTTTTAAAATCAATAGCAAAAGAAGTGGACCAATCATATTAGGAATAGTCTTTAGCGCTTTGAATCCGTTCTTCCTAATCTGGTGGTCTACGGTAGGACTAAAATTAATCACTGATTCAATCTTCCTATTTGGTGTTGTCTTAGGTATTCTGTTTACATTCTTCTTTCATATTTGGATGGATTACGTCTGGTTAACGGTTACATCATATATGATATCTAAAGGTATACTAATATTGAAAGCGAAGTTCTATATTGTCTTACTTTTGGTATTAACTATTGTACTTGCTTTATATGGATTATATCTAGTAATGGTAAATATAGTACTAATCATATTAGTATTATAGATAGGAATTTCCTATTTTATACTATAAAGGATTTATTCCACACCTTAGCCCGATTTGAGTATAATGTATTTAAAACCCTTTAATACCTATTAATACCATCATTGTCATAGTCACGGTGACCCTAAAAACTAACATCTAATACAAATAGTGACAAAACAAAGAATCACTATAATGAGTCTGCATTATCTTCTACAGCCCATATTTTGAGATGTCTAACACAAGGTAAAAGCAACGGAGATAGCGGGGGATTTTGGTAGTAACTCCTGGATTCGGCTATTACTTGCAACGTATGCGTTGGTCGAATCCGTTGGATGATATCA
>DATDFS010000041.1:0-3831 GCA_036522495.1 Nitrososphaeraceae archaeon
GACCAGCGGCAACCAAAACCGCAAAGATCTATTATTGGAAAGAAAAATAATATTCAAAAATGGGATTCATATAATGATATTGCCTCTAAGCAACCAAAACCCAAACCCGAGGAGAGCGCCGCAGTAATAGTAATAGATGAATCAGTAAGACGTAAATTGGGAAAATCGCATATTCTAGATCTAATCCAAAATATAACAAGCCCGGAAATGAATTGTTATGTTGATATAATTCCTACAGGAACTTCTGATATTGATGTAATCAAAGTGCTTGATTCTTATGTAGATATTCCTACTCTTATTTTAACCTCGGATAAGGATCTGTATAGGAAACTCCTTGGACGCTCATTATTTGTAAAGGCAACGAAGGGAAGCAATGCTGTTAGAACAATAACTAAAGCAATAAAACATGGAATCTCAAGGTTGTGAGCGGAGCCATACAAAGTTTTCAGTATGAATCTTAAATCAAAGATTGAAGATATGAATCAAGCAAATACCTTCGTTGTTACCATAAGAGAAACATATTTTTTCCATATCTGCAACAAGTTGTCAACAAGGCCACCTAGTATGTTGACACAAAAAAATCGTGATTCGGATTTCTGTCTAACTTTTTTTGCAGTCTCATATCTTTATTTTGTTATCTGAACTCTAAGTATCAAGTTTTCTACTGCAGGCTCAGAATGAATAACCACGAGCACAAACACGTAAATGAGTTAAGTGTTCTATCCTACGGACTAGGAGTAAACGTAGTAAAATTACTCATTAATTCGTACGACGAATCATTGCATAAGACAACAACATACAGTCAGCATTTCTGGCCCGATATTGGTGTTCTTAAATAGAATTATCACGAGATATCTTTGACAATATACCTTGTTAGAGCCAAGCCAAAGAGAGACCTCATGGTACAGTAGATAACAGGTTACAATCAGGAAAGATATTGCAAATGAAACCGTTTGGAAAGGCTCTTCAGTATGGTTTACAGAATGCAAAGATAGACCGTGGTGAAGGATATGCATATTGGAAGAAGAAGATTACCACTCTCCACCACTTGCTATGGAAAGAAAGGCAATATTGGATCAATACTTTGATGATATTGGTGTAGAAAAAGTTAAGGAAAGCCAAATGGGATGGGAAATGATAAATGATAAGCCACCGCTTTGGGAGCAGAGACGGTAGAAGGGATATCTAGGTTCTACTCTTAAAAACAGAATTTGGTTGCGTACAGACATGTATGATGTGAGGTTAAAGCTGAAGTCGTAAACTCAAGATTTTTTACCTGTTATCGGTATAATGTCGTAGAGGAATGCTGAAAACTGCATTAACATATGATAATGGCACCATATTAATAACAGGCGGTATTTCCCACATACCTTTTGCCACAGTTGATCCAAGGACAAATCATCTAAGAGCGCGGGCTTTGGATTACCAAAACATTATAGACTATCTAAAGCAAAGTGAAATACAGTACGACGATAGCCATGTTTTAGATCTTGTACCTTCTCCGAATATTTTAGTGGATAATGCTCGTCATCTAGTTCTGAGGGATTATCAACAGAAAGCACTTGATAGATGGGTTAAATCTGGCAAGCGAGGGTGCGTAGTATTACCAACAGGATCAGGCAAGACCGTTATAGGTGTGAAGGCAATAGAGATAGTAAACGCTGCTTCTCTTATCATAGTGCCAACAATTGATCTTATGGATCAATGGACTTCTGTCTTATCAAAATATTTTAGGGATGTCATGATCGGAAATCTGGGCGGAGGAGCAGATGATATTCAAGCAATTACTGTATCTACATATGATTCAGCCTATATACGCGCGGCAGGTCTTGGTAACAAATTTGCTCTAGTCATATTTGATGAACTACACCATTTAGGCGCACCGGGCTACAGGTCAATAGCAGAGCAGTTTGCCTCCCCATTCAGGCTAGGATTAACCGCCACGATAGAAAGAGAAGACAATTTGCATAAAGAATTTCCAAAGCTTGTTGGTGGCATAGTATTTGAGGCCTATAGTAGAGACCTTGCCAGGAATAAACACCTCGCATCCTATGAAATTGAAAGAAGACAAATAGATATGACCGTAGAAGAAACTGAAGAGTACAAGAAGAACTTTGGAACATATCAAGCATGTTTGATGAAGCTAGGGATAAAGATGAATCGCCCTAATGCCTTTCATAGGCTTATAATGATGTCTGGTAGAAGTGGGATTGCAAGGCAGGCAATACTAGCAAGAAACAAGGCTATGGATATAGCCCTAAACAGCAAATCCAAGATGGAAGAATTAAAGGAAATTCTTTCACAAAATAAGGGCATCAAGACAATAATATTTACCCAGCATAACAAGTTAGTATACGAGATATCGAATAGGTTTCTTATACCTTTTATAACTTACAAATCCGGCAAGGAAGAAAGACAGGATACTCTGCAGGGATTTAGAGATGGAAGGTATTCTGCCTTGGTTACATCCAAGGTGTTAGATGAAGGTGTAGACGTTCCGGATGCGGAATTAGGTATAATTGTCAGTGGAACTGGAAGTAGCAGAGAGTTTATTCAAAGACTCGGTAGACTATTAAGACCCAAACCAGACTCAAGTAGAAGAGCCAAACTTATTGAAATAGTCTCTTCTGGCACAAGGGAGATGGGAACAAGCGCTAAAAGGAAAAGGGCCTTTGATAAGGTAGACAAAGAAGAATAATAGGAGGAGAATGAAGAATAGCTGGTCTCGGGGAGAATTCGTTTTGTGTGTGTCTATGTTATGTGCTCATTGCAGACTGTTACCGACACACGCTAAAAGTGTCTGATACCGCGTGATTATTCTTGTGAGCATCGTTTGGATTTTGTAGATCGGCGTGCTAAAAGCAGCATTTGATTGCTGCCTCGCTGGAATTCGAATGAAACTGGCCTAATATCGTATACGATTCCATATTCCTGCAGGGCAGAAAGTAAATCTGTCATGTGCTTGTAGGGCTGTGCATCTGAGCCTTGCAATGGGTAGATTCTTACTTCCCTGGAACTTACCCTGAATAATTCCAACACGGACGACAAAAGAAATGAAAAATCAAATTTATGACTATATGTAAAAACAAAATGCCCACTTAGAACCAGATCAAAACTTTTATCATCAAATGGCAATTTAGGCAGCTCTGCGTTTATGTAGCGCTTTTCAATAATTCCCGCAGGATAATCTGATATAAATTGTCTTAATGCTTGTGTTCTGTATTCTTTCAAGGCTTTTATAGATGGGTAAAAATCCCAATTGTATAGGTTAACAGCAAGTGATACTCTTTGCGTAACATATTCAATATCAGCCTCACCTCTTTCAAATAATCTTTTCAAATCGTCACCAAATAAAGGATCACATCCGATTGCGTTAATTCCATATTTCTCTTTAACTTCTGCTACAAATGAGGAAGCACCTGAAGGGCAATCCAATATATTCCTCCAGGAAGTGAGGTCATCAATACCAAACATCCTCAGATATTCTGATAATGTACGTCCATAAAATGCGACTCTGTCTAATTGAAAACGAGGTGGATTGTTATTATTGTTATTGTCATTGTTATTAACATTCGACCACTCCATATTTCTTTATTATCATTTTGAAAAGATTTTTTATTAAGGTGTCTACTTGGATATCTGGCAAACGAATTTCTGTCATAAATCTTGCAGAACCTACCATTACGGAACCAGGCATTAATGACACGACATTGAAGATGCCGCTGCAAGAACCATTCATCTGATTATCATCTGATTAAGTCACGTCGTCTTAATCTCCAATCACCTTCACTAGTACTCTTTTATTCCGTCGACCATCAAATTCGCCATAAA
>DATDFS010000042.1:0-4428 GCA_036522495.1 Nitrososphaeraceae archaeon
TGAACTGAGAAATGCTTCTACAACTATCATATTCCTATGTCTTGAGATGTAAACACCAAGAATTTGCTTATGAATTGGTTCCACAGCAACCCATAGCCATGCTTCACTAGAACCAATCTGTAACATAAATCTCATCAATTAGAAAAGCAGATAAGCAGATACTCTTTTACAACTGTAAAGGCGTTTGGAACTAAATCTCAGCCCATTTCCATATTGCAACATGACTCCTTCTTCCTTCTGCTCCAAATGGCTGAATCGCCTCAGAGGTACTTCTGAAACTCAGGCCTAGAAAATATAAGTATAGTGCATACATTATTAACTCTGCACATGTTCTCTCACATTCAAATATGCTCATAGATTATGAGAGAATGTTCGCAGCTATAGCTTTATCGATAAGTTAACAGGGCCTAATTTCTTTATTGTCATCGATTTTAGTACGACTGAACGCTGGAACAAACTGGACCAAATACTTCTGACTCGAGAAGGAAAAAATTTGGAACCATTAATCCTTATTCGCAGACTGTTACTATCTTCGAGGTTGGACAAAAATATTACCATTTTTCAAACGTAGGCGTGGACGAGGACGATGTCTTTTTCGATGAGATTCCTGCTGTTTCAGCAATATTGAAGATCAGGGGTGAATTTGAGAATATTAGAATTTAGTCTAGATACACATACATTTTTCCACTTTCTCCCTCCCCGTCCCAATGGTTAGCTTCTATTTATTAACAATAATATTCTATTATGTTGAAAGGTAGTTAGAGACCCTCCATATCTTTTCCCCCGATAGGAGGCATGACTCTATCTATCTAAAATGTAGAATATCCTTCTATCTATAGCTACAACTATTCTCTCATCGTCAACAACATAATATCAAAACCCTTTAAAAATACACGGTTCGTACATAGTTTTAGAATCCTTTTTTAGAAGTGATTTCATTGCGGAAACCTCCAAGTCCACATTGATATCACTCCTTTATTATGAATCCACAACAACAAAAAGGAGAGCGAGAAAAACAGTGATAGAAATCGAGTCGGATTCAGACCCATATTCAATGTTCCTATTTGCAATGAGGTCACCGAAGACCCGAGAAAAATGCACAGGAAGGTTAAGAATATTTTTTGATTTTCTTGGCATTCCCGGCGAATCAATGACTGAAGGATCCAAGAATTAAAATGGATTAGTCCGCTGCTTTGAACAGCAGACTAATGATTAGTTTGTTTATTCCCTAGGGACGATTATTGGACTTCTTTTGGCTAGTCCTGGTGGGCAAACTTGGTTATGACCTGGATGTGGTTTACCGTTACCATTCAAACATCCTTGTCGTATCAAGGCGCTTGCACCAGTACTTAGAGATGGTATTACAGTTAGTCCCATTACCAGGATAGTAATGACGATCACTGGTATGATTATGGTAAGCTTTGCTTTCATTGTCCTTTTTAAGACATAATTTATATTATAAACCATGTGGAATAAAAAACTAATTTGATTCTCCAGTATTTGGAATCGGCAGATTTTTCGGAAGGTTATATACTTTTATAACAAAACATCTGTTTAATCACTATTTATTATAATAAGCAAAAGTCTGCCATTAATATTATATCATCTTTATATACCTAAAAGACGGCTATAGAACAAAAGCGGATACCTTGAAATCTTGGGCATAGTGGGAAATAATACTAATCTAACACCCATTAGCTTTGACGATGCAGTCAAGAAAGCATATCTCTTGGATGGTAAGCTAAACGACATCTATACTGTTTTAGTCAGAATAGTGATGTCTTATTTAATGATAAAAAAAGGGTCTGGGAGTTTCGATACAAGATACCGTATGAAAAACCGAGTTAAAGTGATACATCAAGATCCATTAGAAGTTTGTTGGATATACAATCAAATGCCTAAGATAACAATAGATAAAATAAAAATTAGTCGTGTTTAGAGATTAAGCTGTTTGACCCGCCGCTACAGCTGCCGATGTTGGCTGTGCTGGTAGTTTAGTATTTAGATTGCTTGGAGTATTTGGATTTGCATTTTGTGCTGCAGTACTGCTACATGCATGAGCTGACTGCATAGAACCACTCCCGATCATCATAAGTGCGCTTGCAAACACTAACACTATTGCAGTTACAAGAAGTAACTTATTCATTGAAAGTATCATTGAATTTACACTATATAAAAATTGACGGTATGGGGCTCAAGCAAGGAAGAATTATTGGGTGAAGCAAGAGAAATGCATGCTAACATGGATGATGAAGCCAAAGGTTAGGTGCGAATTTGAGAGCAGATAAAAAATCTATGCTATCTAATTAAATTACTACTACTCCTCTGAATATCAGAGTAACGTTAGGTTGATATTTTCTTAGACAAATATAAAATGCACTGCAGTAAATATTATTTAAGAATTCTAATTTTCGGGTGCTAGCACAACGGATTCCAATGGATTCAGACCAATGGAACGTTATGTCTGGGCCCAAAATTTGTGTCGATAACAATTCACACCCGACCCGGCCCACTTCGGCTCTTTTAGTGATGATTTCGTTCTCGTTCATGGTGAATGGTGTTCGAATTCCTTCTTTTTCACGCACAATATATCCGAGGGTGAATAACTCGAGGTTGAATACTGATACAAACAAGCATTCCTTCTAATAACTTAACTGCCATATATAACGACAATATCATTTAGGTGAGGCGGAAATAAAAAGTGAAAAGATTAGTAGCAAGCAGTTTACTTACTGGTGGACCACAAGTACGGGCCTTTCAACAGCGTATATTACCTTTCTAGCTGTACTTCCAAGAACTTTTACTATCGAAGAAATTCTCTTACTCGCCATCACTATTAAATCAGCATTTATGTCATCAGAAAGCTTTATTATTTCATCAACTGGCTTACCTGTCTGTATCTTGTAAGACACTTGACTTTTTACTCCAGCTTGCTTGCAGAATCTCATTTTCTCTTCGATCATCTGTTTTGCTCCGCCTTCCACTCTAATTTCAAAGTCCTGTTTTTCTGATTTCTCAATGTCTTTTACTTGTTCTTTAGAAGTTGCAAGAAGTGAACTAGAATCTATATTATCTATATGTTCAAGTACATGCAGGATAACAATTTCAGCCCCAGTTGTCTTTGATAAATAAGCAGCGTGACTTAACGCTTTATCAGACATTTCCGAGCCATCATGGGGGACCAGTATTCTATTATATTGTGGATTAGTATAAGATGATGAAACCTGAAGCTCAGATGAAGTTGAAGTTATTGTTGTTGCACCGTCTGGTTTCTTATTTTCCACATCCATATCTAAATCTATGACATTCAAAGTATTATAGTATATACGTTAATGCGATTAGCCAACTCTTTATGCTGAAGACAATACAAGTAGAGAATCCTTCAGAAGAAAAACAAGTTTGAATAGTGAGGTAGTTACGTAGAGTAGAGACCCTGCCAATCAATGGTTATTAATCATAATACTTGTTGTATACAACACCTATCGACCTTTGATCCTTCCATATATCCATAATCCTACACCAACAATTATTGCTAAAATGATTATACCCACAATAAAGGATGCGACCACCTTTATGAGAAATACTGCAATTGCAATTATTATTATCAATGCAATTATTCCTATAATTATATATCCAATTGTCCCTGCTAAACCCAAATAGATACTACCATTTATAGATTAAGCTATATACTACAAAGCACTTTTAGATGAAACATAACTATATTGGTACCGGTAAATGCTATGTATACAATTCATTGACTTATTTGCAATCCTGCATTTTGAATAATCTTGATTTGTTTATAATATTAAGGAAGTTAACATCGCTGTAAACATTGACTACCCTATCAAAAGACCAATTGCAATATATTGAAAGCATGTTAGATCCTAATTAAAGAGTTTCAAGTTTAGGAATATTCTTCTCTAGTGTGTAATTCTTGCTTGCAATGTTGGCAAAAAGACCCCATCCTGATATTTGAATGACTCTGTCTCTAACCTTAGGCTAATTCAGGCTCGTCATCATTTTTGATTTGTCTCATTATAAGTGAGTTAGCTGGAAGACCTTGTGAAAATATTACCTGATGTCTTACCTCTTTGAAAAAGTCAAGCCTCCGATCCCCACGTTTGTGCACGTTGCAACAACTTTTGATGTCCTTATCAGGATATAATACGCCTGACTTTTTTCATTAATATGAAAATGAAATAAATGATGGCAGGAGATCTACATTATCCGAATATGGAAGAAGTTAATGAGACCACAAAAGATATTGAGCACAAACCAAGATTGGTCAGAAGCATTTAGTCGATGAAACAAAAATCTCAGAAAGCCTCGAATCAAAGGTTACTTTTGAAGAAGCGGACGTGATAATATACCGTGTTAGCTTAACGGAGATTTTATTCTCTTTTCCTCCACCTGTATTATTGCCTCCTC
>DATDFS010000043.1:0-7882 GCA_036522495.1 Nitrososphaeraceae archaeon
AAAATTCATGACTATGGATCTGATAGATAGAGTATCAGTCATAGGATCAACATTGAGCTCAAACCTTGATAAAATGACCGACGAAGAGCAGAACAAGTATAAGCAATTCCTACAAAATGAGTTAAGGAAATTAGATGAACAAGAAAGAGCAAATAGTGGTAGCAGGCAAGCTGCAAGTGTTGAATAGCATAAATCGTTTGTCTCCGATTTATCAATGCTAACGATAAGAAGCGAAGTAAAAAACAGTACAATAGGCCAATACTTGGGATAATAGCATAACAATTTAGAATCGAGCGGATCGTCTGAAATAATACTTATTCTTATTCTATTCGTAGTTACGATAGATCGACGACGTATAATAATAATAATTCTTCATATTATTTCCAAATCTGTAAGTGTAACTCCAAATAGCATGCAGAAGGCTTTTCTTGTATTTATCTGAAATTCTTGTAAATTGTTTCAATTGCCGAATTCGACAAGGACACAAAACTGGGATAACCTGTCCTATTATCCCTATGATAACTCTAAGATTAACTTCATGATTATTGCCTTAATTCTAAGACTGATCACTCTGTCCGTGTTTTATTTGAAAATTCTTATCGACATCTGAGGTGAGATTTGAAAGGACATGCTATGTTTGTGTAGCAGCAAATATCATAGGCAAAATTACTACTCTGTACCGATCAGTCCTAATAGATCAAACCCCTCTGTAGATTTTGCTTTCAACTCAGCTATTGAGATTAAGTGACTATCAGGATCTATAATAATAGTATGTTTACCAAAGGGTTCTTCCTTGGGCTGCTTGAAAAATTTCACTTTCTTTTTTTTCAATTGTTTAACAGAATAGTCGAGGTCATTGACCATGAAACCTATTAACATGTTTGGTCCAGATCTTAATTTAGCCTTCTTCTTAGCTGGATGCAAAGCTAAAACTGTACCACTGCTGAAAAATTCGGTCCAATCTTCAGATTCGCTCTTAATAGGCAGACCAAGAGTATCCTTATAAAATCGTACAGATTTTTTCATATTAGTGACGAGGAGAATTATTGCACCTACTCTTCTAAACGACACACATGACACCATTCGAATTTTATTGTTTCCAAATTTAAGAACTTATCGATTCAAGATTCAAATCAAGTGTCATTAAATATCTAACGGAGGAACATAATTGAATACAGATATCCAACTATAAGTCAATTATGGTTATTAGGTTATTAGTATTCAATCTATTCTCTGAAATCTCGTGCTGTGCGTTGTTAACCCATAGCATCTAAATATAGCCTAATTTTCAATCCTTTGAAATGTTAATGGATAGTTTTTATTAGATATTATAGTTAAAAATTAGGCTAGATTAGAATTGCCGACCAAGAAGCTTTTCTTCATTTATGTGGCAAAGAATGAAGAATGGCAACAAAGACAGAAAGATGACTGGGATTATGTTTATTCTATGGCTAGGTTTTACCATTGGTGGATTAAACATTATTTTCATATGGATTTTACCGTCGATGCCGATATATTACCCGTCATCCCTGGAAAGTTATTTGATAGGATGTCAGTAAATTACCTTGTGAGAGATCATAATCAAAGGGGAAAAACAATTCACCATTTCTATTTAGCATATTTTAGGCCATTCTGGACAGACTGTCAGACAGAAGGATATTCATCAGAAAACTTTGGTATGATTTATTGGAGAAGACCTGACACCATTAGTTCAGATATACAATGTGCCAAATTCTTTGCTGACACAAATTGTGCAAAGGTTTCGCATGTACTATCACATGAGCTTATGAGAATAAAAGGAAAAAAGAGAAAAGAATATTTCGATATGATCCATGATCTGTGGAATCGTCATGTCTACAAGGATCTGTCCTACAATTACTACAACGAACGTTTTATTAGAGTATCACAAGGCAGTCCTTACCGTTTTGCAACTTTAGACATTGGCCAACTTTAGTCATGACAATAAAGAACAAATTGAACCCTAGTATAACTTAAGTATCTATTTGGGGTTACAGGCAATAATAAAATCAGGAGCGGTCTTTTCAACTATCGGAGTTGCGCTATTAATAGCTTTTATAATAGTTCTTCTTACGTTTCCTGTTCTAAAAGAATGCCAAAATTCTAACAAAAAATGTGAATTTTCATCAACTGCACCTAATCCTCTCAAATTCATAGTTAAACCAACTTTTTTAGTAACTGCTCTAGTTGCCATTGCCATAGGAGTAAGTATAATTAGATTTGGCACATGGTATCATCATAAAAGTAAAAGAAATGATATTGACATTTAATTATACTTTATGGATCTTTGAGCCTTACAAGTATACACGAATGAACAGTTTTTAAGATGACGATAACAGTGGTATGTATAGAATCGCACAAGCTGTAATAATTAAAGTACGATGTTTTCCATGCTCACAAGTTGAATCATGGTCCCGACATATAAAATGCAATTAGCTAACTGGCAGCAGAGCAAAATTAAGACCTTAGTAAAGTTTTTTGACCGACTTTGTACCTGATGAAACATTTCTATGCAAAATTAAAATGCAGGCTTCGCTATAGTAGATGTCATTCGAGTGATAATGAAGAGTGACTGAATATGATACTGATATATACTCTGTGCATTTTGCTCGTTTTGCAGGTAGATTGGAGACCCATCTTCTCAAATACGGAGTAGCATGTTCAGACGCAGATATGATCATTGAGGAAAGCTCAGTTCTTTATTTTGAAAAGTTAAAATCACCAACGAAAAAGTTTTTGAAAGTGATAAAGAGGCAGGATCCTACGAAATTGTTCATAGAATCTGCATATAAATCACTTGAAAAACGCCTACCAGAAGCAAAGAAAACCTTTGGATCTTATAATGAATTATCAAAGTGCATATACGGGAGCAATAAATAAATGAGTGGCCACAATACGAAATCAACACTCCCGCATAGTAGCGATCCGTTCAGTTGACGATACCTTCAATAGTCAGTAGAATGCAAATGAAGGTCCAATTTTAAGAATTTATAGTGGCCTGTGGTACCAGTTGCCGCCGTCAGTGGGTACAGATTCAGATATTATTGCAATAAATGGCAGTTTTGAATCGCCCACTTCATTTATCTTAACTGCAAGACATTTCGATTGAAGATCTAACTTACATTTCCTTTGGAATGCAAGTAACAGAGTATCATTAAACACAGATGCGTAAAGGAACTGGTGAGTTCTTATCAATGTTTTAAGGCAGGCCAGTCACGCTACTTATTGAAATTCAAGATATACGTTATTTTTTATTAATTTAGAAGGATTTGCTGAGGTTACTAGAATTTTATATATGAAATGTGCGACATAAGATATATATAAATAGATAGACAAATAATCGGCAGATTTATTGATTCAGTTGCAGAAATGAGTTCTGTTAATGCGGAGTGATGACGTACTCATTATAGAAATATAGTGGGGCCGAAGGGATCTATTCTGACACGGCTTTTGACCATGGCCAATTGAACCCTTGATCCACGGGTTTCTTCTTTAAGAACTAGCCCTATTTGTTAGACCTGGAGCCCGTTGCGATGCCTGGCTTCGCTACGACCCCACATTAGCAATTCGAAGGGATAACTGTATAATATGGGTATAAGTCTTCCTATATTGCTCTTTTTGCATAATAATTTGCGTATTACGATACAATGAATTATTCGAAAGGCGTAGCAAGCATATTTAGCTGGGATTTACTGTCTTATCCTCTCTTACCCTTTCCTAACAAGGATCTTCTCACATAAACTGAATGTTGAAATTTCTTTTGTCCACCGATGCACGGGAAGAAGAGGGACAAGTCCAGCTGTCACGAATCATTTCGACTATCAATTTAAATACAAGACAAAAATACTCAAGAATATTGACAGGAGAGACTCAGTTACGCGCTAGGCGTACCAGGCTCAAAATTCTAAGGGCAATCGCTGAGAAAAATGGCTCAGCAGGTTTCTCAGATATCAGAAATGCTACTGGTCTTTCTACTGGTTCCATCTACTACCATTTAGAAAGGATGGGGAATTACATTATAAAGGATTCTAAGCATTATTTAATCACAGACGAAGGTCTACAACTGCTACGTAAAATTGATGACAGATTCTCATCATCGTCTTCTCCTACCACTCATAAAAAAGATGAAGGATCATCTCTTACTCCTAGGATAGAATCAGAATCAGAAGAAACAATGAAAAAATCAACAGATATTGGACAGTTGATCCGCGAATATATTTTTATTCCAGTAATTGCGGGGGTCATGATTTTTATTGCTGTGGAACTGTTCGTAAACTCCCATGCAATTTTTCCTGATATATCCAATGTTGGAAAGATAATTGCGAATGCAAGCTTAACATCTTCACTTTCAATTGCTGCACTTCTTTCTATTTCCTTTTTATTGATGCTAAAAAGACAAATGCTCCCAGCTGGATATAGAGGAATAATGTTATCTGCATTAACAGTATTATCAGTTTTATTAGTTAACATTCTAATCTTTTCTGGTCTTGGAGCACAGATAGGAGCAAGTTCGTTAACATTTTAGTCTCTTCCAATGTAGAATTGAATATCCTACCATCCTTTGAAATAAGGTACGCAAAACTCCACAAGTTTTCTAGTTTTATTAACCGCCTGAACTTTCAGTATAGTTCTGAAAGGAAAAATACTTGACCACACTATTTGTATGCATGAATTACATCAATCACATGATCTCATCCAAGACCCTTACTCCAAATAATCCAATACATTCGTGCGATTGCTTTTTCACCTTCATGTCACGAACGTGACATGGATTACATACGTGGCCATTTATTAATAATGAGTGATTTCTTTCTATCTTCTGTCTATAACTTTTCTTTTAGCAACATGGATTCTTGTTATCATGAGCGAAAACATGATTAGTAGTCTAATCTAAAAGAAATATTTTATAACTAGTCTATACATAATTAAAGGATATCAGGTAATTCGTCAATGTTTCTTTATTTTTGTTTAGACGTAAGAAAAAATTATAAGACATATCTATTGACATGTTTTAGATATTGATAGAGGTAGTTTGAAGAATGTCTTACCTTAACACGATAATAATGCAGCTTCCAGGATTAGCCCCACACTATACCAAACATCCAATTTTTCATGATATGTTTACGGCCATGATCGTGGCTGCATTAATTGCAATTGGATTGAATTTTGCTATGGCGATGTTGCGTAAAAAAACGACAGACATTGAAAAGATGAATAAAGTGATGAAAGAGACCAACTTATGGCGAAAGCAGTATACTGACGCAGTAAAAAAAAGGGACAAACTGGCCATCGAAGAACTAAAAAAGAAACAAGCCTATGTAAACAAAATGACCATGGAAATGCAACAACAGCAAATGCGTCCCATGTTAATCTATATGATGCCCTCCTTACTGCTCTGGATATTCGTATTTCCTACCATCTTTGGCGGAACAACAGCTGTTTCACCCATACACATTCCATGGATAATGTGTAACGCTCAAAATGTAATTACAGATATGCAACTTGATAATAATGGCAACCATAAGGGTCCGTGTACTATGCCAGGAGAGGTATATCTTTTTGGATGGTTTCTTATCACAAATTTCGCATTCAGTGGAATAATATCCAAAGTTACAAAAACAGGTATGCCAAGCATAACATAGACTGTTTGTATCTGGATCACATTGTGCATTGCTTATCATATGTAAGTGATTGAGATTGTGTGATATCTATTTCAGATGCATTTTTTAGATTTTTGTAAATCTCTTCAATATATTGCTATAGTGGGATTCATAAGAAGAGATGATTTAATATGTCTCGTAATCGGCAAAGCGTTCAAACGATGTCCCATTTATGGTCTGGAGAAACCATAAGAAGAATGACGTAGGCGGATGTGAGATTAAATAATAAATAGCGATAGAAACTATTTTCCTTTCTTATTTGAGTTCGTATAGAGCAACTGATAATTTGAATACGAGCTTTTCATCTGTCTGTTGTGCTATAGGTATAACATACTCCTGAGTTTCTTCTTTGTACCGCATTATTTTGTCCTTGTGAACTGATTTCTTAAGTGATCTGATATTATCTAGCTGGTCTGCTAACTTTACATATCTGGTAGCTTGAGAACCCCTTGTAATATTTTGGAAATATTCCTTCAACAATTTGTCCTTTGGCTTCGTTACTGCATGGACTACATTGTATACGTTCTCACCAAATTCTTTTCTTAATATATCCTCAGATACAGACGCATTGCTGCCACCTTTTTCAATAGTGTCGTGCAGAAGGGCAGCACATATTAGGTCTATGTCGCATCTATGCAGCTCTTCTGTTAGAATAAGGGCAACTCTCAATGGGTGATTTATATACGGTTCAACCTTATTTTCCTCTCTGAATTGCCCCGCATGCGCCTTCATTGCTGTGCCAAATGCTCTTGTTGTTTTTATGATATCCTCAGTTGAACTTTCAAATGGCTTTAGTAATTTGCCAAATCCTGATTTTGTAAAGTCGTTAAGATTCCATTTCATTGTAATGTTTACCAAATCCTGATCTATCTTTATATCGTGTCTACTTAAAAATTATAGTTTTGCCATAGTCTGGTTTACTGCCAATTCCTTCCTGTCCGCATTTACTAATACATAATATTTATAAGATTACCAATTTATTTAAGAACTCCTGTATGAGTGAGTTTGAGTTATGGCTAATCTCTAGTCAACCAACGTCAACTAATGTAATAATAATAAAAAAGTCAGTTTGGCCACTGATATAAAATCTCCAGCTCTTGGCGTTTTAGCTTTACCGTTAGGCAAAGATAGCCTATTTCACTTTTTGATTCACATTCTTAGCGCATATCACAGTATTTTTCTAAGACATCCCCTCGTCAACGTTGAACAAGGCTTCTTGGGTGGCCTTATTCCCACAAGTTACACAAAACTTAGGCTTCAAATTAGCGCAGCCAGACTTCTCCTGAAATGGTCTAAATGTATAAAGTGTTTCTGCATCTCTGAATCCTTACCTTACTATCATTGCAGCGACGTTTTCTTTGCTAAATTCAGCTATGCACCACCTTCGTTTTTGTCATATGCTGAATACTGAATATGCTGTGATAGCGCTATCGAAAGTAGATGACAACTTGAAAGATACATTAATAGAATCAAAAGATAAGGCTTTCGATGCCAATAGCAAATCTTATAATCACGAATAAAGCCTTACTTTATATCATCAGAAAGATCCTCCAGGTTTTGAAGGTAATTTGATTCGGTCTTGTTATAATTACTTTTTTTAATTCCAAGTGAATCCAGTTCATTTATCCACCATCTTGCCTTTTCTGATTGTTTATCTTTATCGTATAGGTTTATAAAAGGTAAGAAGTATGCAAGACGACCTGATTGTCCTGCTGATATTGTAATTAGAGTGTTATTTTGTTATTGTCTATTTGTTGTCAGTAAGAATATCTGAGTCATTCAATAATTTTGTCGTATAATGCGTAACTTGTCGATCAATCCTTGGTGAGATCTCCTTTGTCTAATCCTTTCCTCACCATCTTTGATGGTTGGTGTACTTCTTAGCTGCATTCCACAATAAGGGCAGAATAAACCATTAAGGTAAAAGTAAATCTCATCTTCTACAACATTTCTATCCTTCAATGTATTGATTATACTCAAAGATAGCTTTACAACCTATATACCATAGGCGAACCCCAAATCAATTAATATTATCCACCCAGTCAGTCAAAAAATTTAAGGCGTAAAGTTAAATCCTTGAAGATACCTAACGTTTTTATCCGACTAACCAAAAGAGAAGAACGATCCATCATTCAGAATCTGCACAATGGGTAAAGGCCTGTTGTGTCCATAGAAATGATGAGTTGCCTCCTGTCTGATAATAG
>DATDFS010000044.1:0-2372 GCA_036522495.1 Nitrososphaeraceae archaeon
GTGCTAAATAATGAGGAAATGGCATATGCAAGTAACACACATGGAGGAGCAGCAGGACCCGGAGGTCGTGGCGGTAGCTCAAGTTGATCAGCCTCAGTAGCATGCGACCCACCCACAACTTGCTCATCTCAAACATTAACCGGGGTGGCGGCGTGATAACATGCAGCAATCCTTCTTTCTTAAGGTGCGGAGGCACATTAGCTTCAGGTGAAGCAGGCGGCAACGGCGCCGCTGGTAGTAGTGGTCCTAATGGTGCTGGTGGCAGCGGAGGTAGTGCTGCAGCTTCATCTATTGCCGGCGGTCTACTAACAAGTACGGCTGTACCAGGTGGTGCAGGTCGGGCTGGTGGCGCCTCGGGTCAAGGACATTAGCTTCTCTTTTTTTATTTTATCAAAAGTTTTACCTTCATTCATTTCTACTATCCAGTATGGAATGCAAAAAACAATTCCATGGATATGAGAAATAATTACAGCATCGTGATTATCAGGCTTTCAGTGCATATATGGTGCTATCAGTCGCCCAAAAACATATTATGGAATTACTTGCTTAAAGATCTCTGGACCTTTTACGAGCAGCTCTTATGCGTTGCTCATTTATGTCGGAAGATCGTTCTGAAGATGTTGGTTGTGTTGGAAACATACTCAGATATACTTTCGCCTACAATGTCCTTTACCAGACTAGTATGAAGTTTCTCTGTTTCCTTTAGTAGCATGTCTATGTAAGCCTGTTTAAAGGAATCCTTTGATGAATATGGTTGTCGTTGTTGTTCATCCGTAAAGGAAGACCTGTTGTAATATGCTGCTGTATCATAATAAATCAAAGAACTAAATGTGTCTGGGTCATTTCTCACCGATTTAGTCAAAGACAAAAATGCTAACCTTAGGAGTGCCTTTTTATTTGATAACCTACCTTGCACTTTTTCTTCAACAGTTTTTGTGATTTTGACATATGCTTCATTATTATTCTCAAAATGTCTTATGACTGAACAATTTTGTCATCCAACGATTCTTTGATGATAAGGGCAGCCACAGAAGTTCTCCCCATATGATGTACATGATAGGCAAGATGGCATGAAAAAATGACCTGGTAGCATTAGTCCTTTAAGGAACAGAAAAGATTTTGTCAATTATTTTCTATTTTGCAAACTTTCTTCATACATGCTACAAAAGATCGAATCTCTTCCAACACCTCTCTACTGTCATTATCTTTTGTTTTGTTTATTTTATCGATAAGCGCACTTGCAACTATTATGGCATCTGCACCAGCATTGATCATAACTTTACCATGTGATGGTTTACTGATACCAAATCCTACTGCTATTGTAATATTTTCACCTAAAACTCTCTTTACATTTTTGATCGTATCGATCGTGTAGTTATCAATTGATTGACGAATACCAGTTGTTCCATATACAGAGACCAAATATAAAAAACCTGAAGATTTTGAAGCGATGGACCTGAGTCTAAGGTCATTAGTGTTAGGAGATGCTAAAAATATAGTTGCAAGACATAGTTTTGATGCCTCGTTGATATATTCATCAGATTCTTCAATTGACATATCTGGAATGATTAAGCCGTCAATCCCACTTTCACAAGATTTTTTGATAAAGTTTTTCAAGCCTAGTTTGAAGAGGATATTGGAGTATGTGATAATAAGAATCGGTAACTGTGAATATTTTGCCCTGATTTTCTTTGCGATTTTTAAACACATTTGTGGAGTGGTTCCACTCTTTAACGATTGATACGATGCTTCTTGAATAATAGGTCCGTCGGCTATTGGATCAGAGAAAGGAATTGCTAATTCGATTATATCTGCCCCAGCTTCAACCATGGTTGAGACTATTTGTAAGGTAGTATCATCGTTATTATGGATATTATTATTACCGTTTTTGTTAAAATTATAATTTGGATATCCCGGCAATGCATAACAAATTAGTCCTCGCTCATTCTTTTCTGACAATTCTCTAAATTTTTTGACCAATAAATTATTTTCTAACATCCAGTCACATATCAGAATATCTCCTTTCCTCTATATACATATACAGACTTATTTTATGCACCTATTTTTATGGTGCTAAATAATTAAAATCATCATCCATAATTTTAAGAAGTTCTACAACACTATTCGGTTTTTTATTTGTGTATAATTAAGCAGGATACGCTTCTACATCTAACTGAAATACGATTAATTTCATGGGTCTATTTGTTTTTGCATCAATGCTGTAGAGAAATAGAAGATATTCTTGTAAAAGATAAAAAGCAAAAGCAAAAATATGTAATGGAATTAGTCCCAGGCAGACAGAGTGTTCTATGGGATGAGAATGAAAGTAATAGCTTCAACGAAGTTCCAGTTATGCCTTTAGAGGAAAATGC
>DATDFS010000045.1:0-5197 GCA_036522495.1 Nitrososphaeraceae archaeon
CTGTAAAGCCAGACCTCTTTCTGTTGGATAATATTCTATTCTTACAAGTATTTCATGAGCGTATACTTTACGCTTTATTAATCCAAACCTCTCCATTTCTCTTAGCCTTGCAGATAGAGTTTTAGGATTGGCTCCCTCTAAAGAATTTAGTAGTTGGTTAAATCTGGTTTTGTTTGCCGTTTACCATATTTCCAATAATCAGAATTGTAAATTTTTTGCCAATTATTCTAAATGTGTTATTAATTGGACAAGACTTCATTTCAATTTTGTCCGATGGATTTATTATTTGTGTCATGGCAGTTTAACAGTAGTGACTCGTCTGGTAGCTTCCACAGGTATCATGAACCATCCTCTTTTTATATAGTTACCTTTGTATAGTTAGTAAAAACACTTACCACATCGTTATCTACTATCTAACTGGTAACATACGTATTTATATATAATTACCGTATTATAGTTAGTCATGATAAGATATCTAGGTTTAATTTCTGAATTCAACGATGATGACAATAAGGGTTATCTGAACAACAAGAAAAAATATTCTTCTAACTCGCAGAAGCTACAAACTTCTGTTCCATCTTCTAATACTGCGTTGATATGTTCCATTTGCGGAAGTAATCAAATAATTACAGATGCTGAGTCTGGTGAGACAATATGTAGCAAATGCGGCCAGGTTCTTTTAGACAAGATTTTAGAAACACAGCCAGAACCGCAGAATTTTCCAAAATCATATGGATCAAATGACAGAAGCAGAACAGGCATGTCAACGTCGTTAGCTCGACATGATATGGGTTTATCAACAATAATCGGAAGAACAGATAGGGATGCTAGTGGACAAAAAATAGATCCCCTTATGCGTTCTACTATGGAAAGGCTAAAGACGTGGGACATAAGAACCCAGACTCATACACCAACTGATAGAAATCTTAAGCAGGCCTTCTTTCAGCTCGATGTGTTGAAAGATAAACTCGGCTTATCAGACTCAGTAGTTGAGAAAACAGCTTATATCTACAGGAAGGCCCAGGAAAGGATGCTGATACGCGGTAGAACAATATCGGGAATTTTAGCTGCTGCAATATACATTGCTTGCAGGGAATTGGGAACTCCAAGAACCTTGAAGGACATATCTGTAGGTAGTAATGTTAGTTTGAAAGAAGTTGCTCGAAGCTATAGGCTGCTCTGTTTTGAACTTGACCTTAAGATTCCAATTGTTGATCCTATGAAATGTGTCTCAAGAGTCGCAAATAAAGCTAATCTAAACGAGAAAACTAAACGACAGGCAGCAGAAATTATGAACAATGTTATTCAAAGAGAGACATTATCTGCTGGAAAAGATCCTATGGGACTTGCGGCATCCGTACTGTACTTAGCATCTTTGAATACAGGCGAGAATATAACTCAGGCTAATATTGCAGATGCTGCTGGAGTAACGGAAGTGACTATTAGAAATAGAGTTAAGGACCTGAAAAAACAGCTACTGCAGGATAATAACAATAATAACAAAAAAATTCAAGGGTACTTTACTAACTAGATAGTACTGGTGTCGTTGTCGACATTCTTCTTTTCAGTTTATTGTCTTCCATATCATAGATCGTTTTAGCTTGGATACACCACATCTCCATCTGTCGAGTTAGCATACTTCATATATGTGCATTCATAAATGGCTCCCTTAAATCCGCCAACGTGACGGATAACGCCTCTTTGACCAAAATCAAGTGCTTTTCCTGTACATAGTGTTTGTTTATATAAATCAGTAGTATTGTTATTACCCGACGCATGAGTTATGGTGAATCCAATTCACATTACGACAGCTGATAGTGTTATAACGGCACCAATAATTACGCATGTCTATTTTCTTCTTTTATATTAAATTTTTATCGATTCTATCCTATCATCAATAACATGTGCTTTCTGAAGATAGGCTAGAAAAGAAAATTACGTTTGTAGTATGCGATTTGTTTGCATCTTAATCTTTTTGCTAGTATCATGGCGCATCTTTCATAATAGCGTATTACCGTTAATCCGATCATCAGTAAAAATGTGCTTGTGTTTTGGTAATTAATTAATTAATTCCTAATCCTTTACATATTTTACATTGTTGAATACACTACTGCTTTCCTCTGCTAACTTAATGACAATTGTATTGCTTACCCTATTAAATATTCTCTGTCTTTTATCGTTGGTGAATATCCATCCTAACAGCACATCTAACGGAAGTAGGAATGCTTTACCGAAGCTTTCAATTAAAGCAGTTTTTACATCGATACTCTTGCCGGATAGATCAGTTGTCCTCAAATGCAATAGTTTCTTACCTATAGATTGGCCAGTCGTCAATTCAAAGTAAGTCCAGTATGCCATGAATACAAGACTAGATATGATATAAGGAGGCCACGGGGCACCTAGACCCCTAGAGGCGGTATTCACGTTTGTGCTTTCATCAAACCAGTGTGGAAATGCAATCCAAAATGGTAGAGATACTGCAGCCAAGATTATACCAAGTCCTATTGAGACAATGATAAAATCTATCAGCCAAGCAATAAATCTGTCACGCCAACTAGCCAATACCATTGTTTGAGCTTTTGTTGTTGTTATTGTTTCTGCTGCAGATGATAACGACGACGAGGCTAAAGTTGCTTCTGTTTTTGGCGAGATTCTCCTCCTGTCCAACACCAGTACTATGATTCCCGCTATCAGAGCAATAATTCCAGCAATGGTTAGAATAACGCCTGCTAATAATCCGCTTAATGAATTAAAATTAATTTGATTATTTGCACTTATGAATGGAAGGTTACCAACTAACACCCCAATACTAACAGGACTATTTCCTAAATTGTAGACAGTAAGTGTATATTTTCCTACAATATCTGGTTTAAATGTAGTAAAGAATTGTTTTGTGAATTCATTGTTTGTCATTATCACTCCATTTGGATTTAGTACGGTTTCTCTTAGAGTGTTGTCTGGTACTTGACCTCCAGTGGTGCTAGAAGTACCAATATCGCGTTCTACATGTATTGCCACTGATACAGGCCTAGTGGTATCTATCACATTAATAGGTGCATTTACTGAAGCATGTGGCCTAATCGAGACGCCACTTGAAACAGTATTCTCTCGCATGATTGTAGCTGCAAAGAACCCAGCAGATGACGCTGTAATGACTATACCTGAAATTAGCAGAACTGCTCCTACAATTAGAATAATGTAACCTCTTTTTTGCATCGCGCTAACTATCATGAGATTGTCGTGGTCGTGACATATTAAGTCACTTCCGTTGAAAGCATCTTTCCTGAAGCTGGCTATTTCTCCAGTTATGGAGTGTAAACATGATAGACAGAGAGAAAAATTAAGTAAAAGCTAGCTAAAGTCAATTGTTTGGTACAAGACTTTATTTAGCTTAAGGTCTAAAGAAGCGAGTCATTTTAGAACCTAGTGTAACATCATCACAACAGCAAATCTAATTATCTCACAGATGGGTTCAGAATTCATTTGGTTTTGGATTGCTATAGAACCAAACAATAAGGAAATTCTTGGATTTAGTCCAATAAAAGTTGTTGTGGCAGAACGTTTCCTATCCAATTTCACCAATTTCAGAAGGGATATGGCAAATATCCAGGTTCAAGAAGTGGTATAGAGACCTAGTATCCACAAGCCTGCATTACTTTTGTTTTTCCTTTCTTAGCAGTGTTTCCATGCAATTATGATGTGGAGTACAGATTAACGCTGCCTTCTACGAAATCCATGGTAATAAACTCCCCCTGGCTGATAGTCGCAAGATAGATCTGAAAGCAGCAAAGCGTAATTTCAATCTAGACAGGAAACATAGATTGAAATTCTAACTAAATCGGCATTCTTGAAAATACTAGATAGTAATAGCATTCACTGCTTTCTTTATCACGATATTATCTAACCCCGGGAAAACGAATCATCCCATTTTTTGGTACTTTGAAAGATCAACCGCACCCCGGCCTATACGATGGCTTAGGTATACAAAAGTTGTGGCTTTTTGATTATGTCTCTTACTATATATCTGTGACACGGCTGCCGCCCTTCTCTTTCGTAGCACAGCAAGGTAATGACAATGGATTTATTTTCTGCATTCAAAGCATGTATCGTTTCTAAACTCTCCTTATTGTTCCTCATCTCTGAAAGAAAGCCACTTTTGAATTCTTCCCAATTATAATTACCCTGCCGATAATTTTTTAATAAATTACCGCTTGGTGATAGTTCTTTATTCCAACAATCAAATTTACCTTTCCTTATACCTCTTGGATAATATCTTGTAATTAAAACTCTAATTCCGTCGTCTTTTTCATCAGGCTCGTATATCGACTTCGTTTTGATCACCAATATTACTTTTCATTGTTGATTTCGGATCCCAACTATTTATTGCCTTCTTTTGAGATCGCCAAGTCTGTGGTTCTACATTCTGAGATACATATTGATGAATCAAACAAAAAAACCTGCTGGAAAGATTCCTATTATAGAGACAAGTTACTTGTTAACTGTTGAGAGTCTTATTCTATATACTAAACTAGGACCAGTAATTAAAAGTTAGTAATGTATTTATGCGAACCTGCTTCTCCATAATGACAATCCTCCAAATCAATTCTCGCAGTCACAAAGCCCGTTAGCGCAAGTACAGTTATAGATTTTAGCTAGCTTTATACCATCAGTCCTAAGGTCTTAAGATGATTGCCAATTTTTCTTACTGATTAGGGGTCACTGATCTGTTATCGATTGCCTTTTAAATTGACATAACATCTGTGTTCTCTTGGCTCCCATTGTTTTTATTGAAATCGAGATCTATTGTTTGGTTTGGTTTTGCTGAGAAGGTTGTAATGATTGTGGTTGTTGCTGTAATGGTAACTGGAAAAATGGAAATCCGCCGCCTCCAAGAGCATATGGCATTTGTCCATTCCATCTGTTGATAGCCTGCCACTGAAGATACTGTGGACTCTGCCTTAATTGTTCAGTAATTACCTTGATTGCCTGTGACTCGCCTCCAGCCCTGGCTACGTTTGCTCTTGCTTGGGCCTGAGCTTGAACAACCGTCTGATTAGCTACTACCTGTACAGCCTTCAGATTGTTCTGCTCCGTCAGAAACTTTTGGAATGCCACCACTTTTGATTCAACCTGACTGGCAAATGATGGTGAGAATTTAAAATCGGTTATAAATACAGTCTCAACCGTTATATCCCTT
>DATDFS010000046.1:0-30266 GCA_036522495.1 Nitrososphaeraceae archaeon
ACCGCCATTCATTCTCGCCATCATCCTTTTTCTTAGGTAGAAGTTAATCAGCAAGAAGGCGCCGATTATGGTAACTAGAGATATTGGAAATGGCATTAGTAGCGAGACTGTAAGGCTTATGCCTACTGATATTCCCATCCATACCAGTTGGTTGAGAAGAAACTGTTTATTATTATTCAAATTCAACTTTACTCACCTTCTCTTCACTACGGTAAGATTATCCAACACAATATTAAGAACTTGATTAACCTTGTTAACTTACAACGTTACTCACATGGGTTAGCATGGTTTAACTTAATCTGTACTTTTATTCCCTACAGGAATTACATTCCTGAGAGGTGAACAATAGAACAAATGAGAAACAGAAATTTGGTGATAGTTGCAATCCTGTCTATAATCGCATCGACAATAAGTGGGATTTTGGTTTCAACATATGCGCAGCAAGTAAATGCTCAGAACTAGACTGGAAGTACAAGTAGTAGTAGAAGTACTAACCCAATAAAGAACAATCCTTCCGCTGGAGCTGCTAACTCAAATTGGACCGGTTCAATACAGCTCTCTTCCACATTATCACAAACTATAGAATCGAGAGTACGTACATCCTTAAGTAATGCTATTACAGTTGCAGAAAAAACAGTAGGTGCAAATTCGCATGCTACTTCTGGTAGACTCACAGCTGAAAACGGGTTCTTAGTATATTCAGTTTGGGTCAGAAATCCTACAAATAACAGCCTGCATAGGATCATAATAGACGCCGGTAATGGAAAAGTATTGGCAAATCAACAACCATCTCTGATGGGATATTATCATCATGGTTTTGGTCGTGGCGGTATAGGTAGACATTTAGGATTTATGGGTAGCCATAACCGTGGGATGTTTATGCATCAAAACTTAGATGATTATCAAGGAGCATTAGTAAATCAAGGCTTGATCTGAAGAAGATATCTCCAAAACCAAGGACCACTGATTGCCTACAATAATTTTTTTCTTGTACTATTCACAGAATGTCAATTTATTATTATTATTAATTATTCTGGTCTCTGTTTAGTACCTGATGCTTCTTCATGTTTTTCACATATTGTAACAATCTTTTAAGGAGGCTGTATTTCTCTTACACTAAAATCCTTAATATCCACATCAGTTGCCTCATCCCATCTAAATATTGCTAGGGGACCGCCCCATGTTATAATTTGATCAGGATTCCCTCCACAAACTTCACCCCCATCTCCCCATCCGCCGGAATCAATTAATTGGTATGCTTTCATCCACCTGTTGTCGCTGTTTGGATCTACCCAGATTTCTAATTTTACAACAGTTTTGCCCTCCTGTTGCGTGTTATACATTATTGCCTTAAAGCCTATAAATTTACCAGTACTGATAGCTGGTGAAGGATGGTATTCAGTAGATACAATGTGTGCATGCCACTGTTCTTTTTCCCATCTAACATCCCCGGTGCTCCAAAGTATATGCGCATTATACGAGGTGCCGTAACAAACGTCAGGGGCTATAGTGCCGAAGTGTCTTCCACCCCTTGCCTCCCATGTCCATCCCCCTTTATCAGTGGCAAAACTTGATCCCGTCGTTGATAGTAATTTAGCATACCCAGTCACCTCTACATTCTTCCAGTCGTTGGGTGACTGCATATAACCTTTCGTCTCCAACTCCTTTTCATCTATAACTACCTTACTCTCATCATAACCTGATGAAGTAAGTGCACCGTATCTGACCTCGTCTTGGCAGCAACTTCCACCAGATTGAACTGGTTGGATTATTTGTTGTTGCTGGTTGTTGAATGCTACTTTCCATGAGCCATCAGGATTCTGAGTCATATGTGGAGTCTTTGCTGTTCTTGGATCGTTATTTGGATCGTGCATATTCATGAACCATTCTTCTCCCCCCGGTTTTGATGGGTAGATTTCCCTTATCCCAAATTTATCAAATCCAGCAACGACCACAGGCCTGCGAATTAGAATATTGTTAACAGTATAATACAATACAACGGAAGCAATAATAATTACAATTGCGCCAATTAACGCCACTAATAGTTTTTTGTTCAGATTTAATCCCACCTGTTGTACTGGCTATAATCCTATTGGTTCGTTCGTTCTGTACAAGAAATGCTTTCAATATTCTACTATGTTGAAACTGCTACATTGCATGGCGACAGAAATGATATTACAAATAAATGTTCAGTTATTAACTTCTTTATATATACATCCATAAATGTTATTAACATAACTTTATATTATTAATAACATTGTAGAAGCAAATATGAATCCGATTACAAAGAGTTTGATGGCGCAATTAGTGGCAATGCTATTAGCTGCTACTACTATTATATCAACACCAATGAAGGTAGTTGCTGCAAATTCCCCTTCTTCAAACGCCACAAATGCAAACACTACAAATGCTTCAATTTACCAAATTGTCATAAAGAACAGTACGATAATAAACGAAGGTTCATCTAATCAAGTCAGAATCAAAGTTGTTGCATCGTTCTTTCCAATTTATGAATTTGTTAAGGCTGTTGGAGGGGATAGAATAGATGCATCGGTCCTTATTCCTATTGGGGCAGAGCCTCATGACTTTGATCCTACCATACAACAAATACAGAATGTTCAAACGGCAGATATGTTAGTATATAATGGTGCAGGAATGGAAGCTAACTGGATAAACAAGACTAGTCCAAAGTTTTCAGTTGATAGCAGCAAGGGGACAAACTTACTTGCAGGTAATGACCCCGCTATTCACGCACCAGCTGATCCTCATATATGGCTAGATCCAATACTGGCAATACATCAAGTTGAAAACATTCGTGATGGATTGGTAAAGGTGGACCCAAAGAATGCAGCCTACTATAATCAGAATGCTCAAAAGTTTATTGCACAACTCAAATCTTTAGATGCTTCTATAAAATCACAACTTTCTAGCTCTAATTGTCAAAAAAGAGACTTTGTAACATTTCATCAAGCCTTTGCATACTTTGCAAAAGAATATGGCCTAAACCAGCATAGCATTCATCAAGGCTTAACTCCAGAAGGAGAAATACTACCACAAAGACTGGTTGAAATTGTAAAGCTTGCCGATAATTTAGGAATAAATGTTATTTACTCTGAGGATTTAATCGATCCTCGTTCGGCTCAAACCATTGCTCAAGAAATTCCCAACGGTAAAGTGATGGTCCTAAGTCCAATCGAAGGGATAAAACCAGATGAGCAAAAAACAGGCGTTGGATACCTGGATAAGATGAATCAAGATATAGCTGCTCTTAAGGTAGGTCTTCAGTGCAGGGCATAGCAGCAAAGATAACCGTTCTCAAGGATGTGGCATATAGCTACAAACTTGCTGTTCTCACTTTTCCGCTTTCAGCAATGAATATGTTAACACGCCTGCAGCTATAACAAGAGATGATACAAATAGAACCAAAATTGCCCCAAATTTATTTCTCACCTGCCATCCTCACTGCTGCCTGTCTGTAGGAACTCCATAAGACGCAGGATACTTCTTTACCAATTCCATCTTCAATTCCAATACGTTACATGGTCCTGGAGCAAATGCCGATAAGTTACTGACTTTATTTGTTTCTATATTCGGTTCAAGCAGTGTTCTTATGGTGCTGCGTGGTATTCCAGTAGCCTTACTAATATTTGAAACCTGTACGAAGGCAATGTCAGGAGCCTGCGAGTACAAAACCTACTTCAAAAAACAGGAGGCGTTCATTGAAGAAGAGAATGAAAACAAGCATGTGGCGATAATTAGTGTAGCAGCAATGGCAGCAGTCCTGATATTTGTAGCTTGGATTCTAGGCCGCCAGTACTGTTGAAGACAGCCGATCTACAAAGAATTCAAGATTGCACTTAGATTGTTATATATTACTATCATCACTGCCAACTGCAATCTATAGCTAGAACTACTACAAAGAAACCGCTGGAATCGAGTCTTTATCTACCTTGGTCAACAATATCTTCAAAAGATTTTTTCTTGTACAAGTATTTAATGTAGAGTGAATTTATTATTATCGCTGTTACAAGGCCATAAAACATGTTAAACGCTAACGCACCAATTATGATCCTGTTTTCCATAGATAATATATCACCTATTACAAGAGATACAACCCTGCCTGTTGGGTCTTGCTGTGTTATCATAGGGGCTTCTTTAATATTATTCAGTGCTGGAAGTACCATTGAATATGTTATGGGAATAAATAAAACTAGCCAAAGGGCAAAGCCGAAGCATATGCCATAAACAGGTGCGTATTTATTTATAGTCCTTAATATGTCTGTTTTATTATTATAAATATGTGTAATAAATGGTATTGCCATAACGATACCAATAAGACTTCCTGCTGCAAAATGTAATAGCAATCCAGCTATAATCATATAAACTGAATATGAGTGAGATTGAGTAATTGTTGATACGATAACAACATAGAAAGCGCCTGCTGGAACAGGTGTGATTTTTTCTACCATCATAATTAATGTACTTATCCCAATAGACGAAATCAATCCAGCTATTAGTCCAAAAACGATCATCTTCAGTCGAAATTCGAGTTGATGTGATAGACCAACTTTAGCCTTATCATTGTGATTTCTTGATCGTATCATATTTACATGTATAGATGAATGTAATATTTCTACTTTTATATCAGATACAATATAATTATTCATCATTTGATATGAAAAAAATTAAAATGATATATTATTCTAGAGTACATAATGCAATTTTTGGATAGTCATCCGCTTCTCTAGGCGTTCTATCGTTTTCGTAGTTGGAAATACGTAGTTGTAATGACAAGACGAAGATAATAATAATGAACAAGCGAAGATAACGAAAAACCATCCCACCGAGTCAATCGTTGTAGAAGTATTGTTAGCAATGTGATTTCACCAACAATGACAGTACTATAGATCTGGCAGAGCGAACTTTTGTCTATCAATATTGCAGCAGATATAGAGTAGACAAGGTTGAGATATCTTGGATTTATGAGGACAGGGAATATATAAAATGATACTTGGATTATCGAAATAGTATTAGAATAATTTGACGTTGATACCGATCGCTATGCCACTATAATGGATAAGGTCTTGTTCAAGGAAAAACAGAAATGGGGCTCGAGAAGAAAGCACATGGCACTACTCCTATCTGCTAGATTGACCTGAATTTAGCACAATATTGAATGTCCCAAGATAGGATTGCTTGTCCTTGGTCAGATTAAGCATCAGATGCTCTCCACTATTTCTGGGTATCATGCCATCTGTTGAGGCTCCTGTGTATATTCCATCTTGTTCGTTAGTCGTTTGGGGAGGTCCATGGTTACTGTATGGAGGTTGCATGCTCACTTGCTGGTTGATAGAATTGTTAAAGTAAAGCTGCGCTGTCCACTCCAAAGTTTTCTCTGATCCATTAAAGGTGCGGACTTTGTCGTGTATGTGGATGGCTCTACCTTGATACCAGCCTGGATAAATCGTGGTGAATCGAACAGTCCCATTGTTGTCTGTCATTTGATATCCTCGAAGGAACTTCTTTCCCATAGTCCCTTGGTCCTTAACACCTGAATAGACGCCCTGAGAGTTGGCATGCCATATGTCCACTCGCGCTCCTTTGAGAGGAGTACATGAGCCATTATCTATGCTATAGATGTGAACTACAAGATGTAATGGAATGCCTTGTTGCACCGAACTGTCTGAGGGATCCGACCTAATGTCAGAGCGGTTGGGCATCCCGTCGACAAAGTATGGGCCTTCGGTCTGTTGTGGTGTACCTTGGAGTTTCATCGACGAGGGTATCAGTCTGCATGTCTTGTTTGTTGATGCACTGATTTGAGATGCAGATAGCTCGGCTGAAGGTGGTGGGAATGGTCGGGAAGAAGGAGGAGGAGGCGTTGCTGTCGAGGTTAACGATGATGTAGTTTGATTAATACCTGTTGTTGTTTGTGCAAAAGAGTTTGGCAGGTTAACAAAAGTTGAGTAGGTCAAAATCAGAGTAAGAGATAGTATTATTACAGCTTTTGTGGATATTGTTATTATAGATGGAATTTTCAGCTTATTATGTCTTAATATCATGGTTATCATCCTAGCTGCTCCTTTTGACTAACTTTTAATTTCGCCATTGTCCTGTCTTTTGCCAAAATAACCGCAGTTGTTATTATATAAGCAACCTGTGCAAATTCGCATGCCATGTCTATTATGTCCTCATCCCACCTCTAACAGTACCAGGGTTGTCAGGGAATCTTGTTATTACATATAACATTATGAAACCTAAATTCTCTCCAATTCCTACATAATACCATGGCCTTGCCCATCTTTTTATGATGGGCAATATCCAGAAAATTTGGGCAATACCTGATCCTAGAAAGAATATCGCTATTGACGAAAGTCTAATCAGCATAGGATGTGAGAGTGGCATATACAGATGTACTATTACCGCTATTGCAGTAGCAACTGCAGCAGCAACAAAGTAATACTGGTAGTATTGAAAAGGGGCAATTTGTCTTGATATATTGTACATTCCCGTTTTATCCTTCCATTTATTAGGTTTTGTCATATCTTCCTCTCATAGATAATATTTAGGTATATTGCAAGGCCTACTACATAAATCAAACAGGGATTCTTATGATGTCCATAAGTTAAGTTATGGTGATAGGAACAGAAAGTGATAAACAAAACAAATATGAAGATCAGAATTCACTTGCTATAGATTATAGAACTCCTTAAGGTACATCTAAAATGTCATAATAATGATGGAATTTATGAATACTAGTCTGATAATACCAATAATAACAACAATACAAATTTTCAAGCGCAATGACAAATATTAATAATAAACAGTGACTACTATTTTATTCAGAGACAGCTAAGGTAGAAAATATTAGATTATGGTGGATAAACTCGATCTAAAAATACATAATAGAAAACATTTCAACGATTTTATAATTCAGGTCGATTGTAGGTGATGATGGAGAAATGTCCTAATGAAGTCTATGATACTGATTGCCATAACACTATTCTTGGAACACCCTTAACTGACATAGCATAATAAAGGTCGTCAACGAGTACCAATAAATAAAGATCTTATGATCACAGTTACTTCTTTAGATAATAATGCAACATCTGATTGCCAGGTATCTGTTACTACAAATGATATAAAGGTCATATCAATATACATTGTCGCTTTATAGTGCAAAGGTTACGGGGGTATATCTATGCCTATAACTATAACAACATAGCAATGCCAGCAATGACAACATAGGGGTGTGTATTGGTACCGCTGCGTACAATTAATGAAAACTTTTATTGCTGTCCTTTGTTTTATGTTAAATTCAGTGGAAGAGAAATCATTAGATAAGACTGATCTAAAGATTATGAATTTACTTATAAAAGATTCTAGAATTCCTTATAGAAATTTAGCTTCAGATGTTGGAATAACTTCAAATGCTGTAAAGGAAAGAGTTAGCAAAATGATTTCTAGTGGTATAATACGAAACTTTGTAGTAATTATAAATCCCGTAATATTTGGATATGAAAAAGAATGCATTTTAATACTAAGGCATATTGATAATGCAACTAAACAACAAGATTTATTCAATAGGATAAATCTTTTAGGCGATATTTTTGCATATGCCAAACAGTTGGGGGGAGCTTCTATATTCGTAGTATCTGTTAGAGCTGAAGCAGAGGATAAGATGGGAATAATTGTTGATTTGCTAAAACCAGCTGCTATAGAGAGTATCTTTATAAAATATAGGCCAATAATCAGGGAGATACATAGTTCCGATTTAAATATAATGAAATGTCTATTATCAAATCCAAGAATGCAAGTTGAAGAAATTGCTAAAGAGGCTTGTATATCAACAAAGACTGTAGCAAGGCGATTGGAGAAAATGCGGCAGAAAAATGTATTAGAATTTTCAGTATCACGTGACATGTCCTCTTTACAAATAACAGGTTACATTGAATTTGTAGTAATAATCAATGTTGAAATATCACATCATCAAAATATAGTTGAAAGAATATATCACGAAATGCAAGAAAATCTGGTGATTGTTCCAAACAGTTATCGACAGGAAGTTATTTTTGCAGCGTTCTTCTGTGCAAACATACCTACAGTCAATTTAATATTTAAAAAGTTAGAATCGTATGAAGGAGTGAATAGAGTCGAAGTATTTATAACAACAAACCTAGTGTATTACCAAGCGTGGTTAAAGAGGGAGATTGACAAGGCGCTGAATCGAAAGTATCTTCAACAGCAGAAGCAAAAGATCATTAATTAAATATGAGCAGAATGTCTATCGAAATTAACTAACTTAAGTTTAGTCGACTTCTGTCATCGACATCTATTCTCTTATTTCTTCACTTGCTTGATTCATATGGAAAATTCACGTGTGAAAATTTGAAATTTATTGGAACCTGCTTTACATGTTGGGTGGGCGTCTTAACGTCTATTTCGGTATGATCCTTGGAATAACAAAATGCAGCGAATAAAATAGCAATTATTACAAAAGCTGCAGGTATAGTACTGACGATAATGGCTCTTTTTATTACAGTCATGATTATCTACAATTGTTTAGGAGCAGGTAATTCAAAATTAAAAATTAAAAATAATCACGCATATCTCTGTGTTCATGCGATGCTCCTCTACCTGTTATACCGCCAGTATATTCACCAGTAACCTCTATAACATCTTGAGAATCAGATATTTCTTTTACTTTTTCTAACGTTAGTCGCTGATTGGTTACATAATGAGTGCCTTTGTCGTATATAGCTGGTACCATGCCTGTTTTTTCAATTATCTTATATCTCATTGTTTCTGAATCTGTTCCCGGCTTTGTAAATACTTCGACCATGTAAAATGGTTCAACTTTTGGATTTTGTTGCTCCAGTACAAGTAGGTCATGTATAAGGACTGGATCTACTTTTGGAAGATATGTTTCAAATAGAGTCCGCAACCCTTTATACACCGTTTTTATCTCCAGTAATTTGTCTGTGGTTTTTTTGTACTGTGTTTGTTCTTGTTCTTTATTTACTTGCTGTTGTAATGATATTAATGATGTTGATGAATTAGATGAGTAATTGTAATAGTTCTGTATGTATGTATGATCCCTATGTTCATGCGAAGCGCCCCACCCTCCAATGCCGCCAGTATATTCACCAGTAACCTCTATGACGTCTCTGTCATTAGATATTTCTATTAGCATTTCTAATGCTAGCCGGTGGTTAGCTGCATAGTGGGTGCCATTATCGTACACTGCAGGAATCATTCCAGTCTTTTCAAATATGAGATTTCTTTTTGCTTCTGAATCTGTTCCCGGCTTTGTAAATACTTCGACCATATAAAATGGTTCAACTTTTGGATTTTGTTGCTCATGCATTAACAAATCGTCGATAAGACTTGGATCTCCCTTTGGAATATATGTGCTGTATAAGGTCTGCAACCCTTTATACACCGCTTTTATTTCTTTTATTTTCGATGACATATGACAATATCTTTGTTACAGATTGATTTAGGTCTGGTGCAAGTAAGGCTGCGTTTTAAGATAGTTTTTCTTACCAGGTGTCTGGTTCTATGTGTTTGACTGCACAAAACAGACAGTGTCGAAGGTAATACACAGCTGCTTATCAATATTATCAATATCGTATCCTACATTAACTAAGTATCAACTAAATTTTATTTAGTGCTGCCTCTTTTTAGATTATAAATTTACATAATGAACATCAATAGAACTTCTGGCCAATTTATACAGCCATGCTTGCATCATTAATAAATAATATAACTGATGCCATAAGTTAATGACTAATCTAAAATTGATGTGAATAATGCAGCTCAAAGATCTTCTCTTAGTCGATATCAATACAATTTTATCACATCTGCAGCCACGACAGAAATAACTGGTATAGTATATCTACTTATGTCATTATACATTGTACCTCCAATGATGCAATGATTTGCAACACGTCCAGGAAACGCAATATTCTTTCTAGGATCAGTATTTTGGGACATTCAATATTGTGATAAGCCAAGGTCAAGCTAGGAAGTAGTACTACTATGCTAACCTCTTTGTTTCCATTGGAGTTTTTCTAATCTTTTTTTTCTTCTGCAAATGTTTTGAGCATTGTTACATCCCGTTTAAAGAATATGTCCAGCACCCAATCTGCCAATACTCTCACCTTCTTTTGCATTGTTGGAAGATTTACAAGGTAGTAATTACGCCATATCCACCATGCCAAAAATCCCTGAACTTGTACTCCTAACAAGTTTCCTACACCTGTTCGCTTTCCTATGCTAGCCATCATTCCTTTTGTCTTATAATCAAATACTTTCCTTCCATCTGAATTTGAATTTCCCTCTATTGCTACAAAGATATTTTTTGCTACTACAGCACCTTCTCTTATGGCATGCTGTGCTGTTGGTGGATAGGGGTTTCCTGTTTTAGGATCCGTTATAAAAGCACAATCACCTAGAGCATAAACACCTTTGTATTTTGGTATTTCTAAATATTGATCTACGACTATTCTGCCACTTTTGATATCATGTTCGCAAGAATGAAGCTTGGAAATTAATGGATTGGGCACTACACCACCAGACCAAACTATTGTTTTGGTTGGTATTATATTACCATCGCTTATCTTGACGCTATCTTCTGTGGCACCTATTACACGACTATCGAGCATGACTTCAAGCCCACTATTGCGTAGCTTTAGCAATGCAAATTCAGCTAATTCCTTACTCATTTCTGGTAAAAGTCTGTTACCTGATTGTATTATTACGACTCTGATATTTTTGCTATCTATATTATGATAATAGTCTTTTGCAGAGTCACGAATAAAATCATTTATTTCACCAGCAGTTTCGACTCCTGCAAACCCTCCTCCTACTATGACAAATGTTAAAAGTTTTGTTTGCAATTCTTTATATCTATTATTATGTTTGATGCTTGTCCCTAATTGATCCGCCTGCTCAAGTAGATATATTATATGATTTCTCAGAGTTATGGCATCATTCAAACTCTTCATGGTGAAGGCATATTTTTGTACATCAGACATTCCAAAGAATTTTGTTTCGCTTCCTAGCGCTAGAACAAGATAGTCATAATGCAAAGATTTGGTATTTCCTTGCAAAGTGTCCGCGGGATCATCAATTTCCTCTAATAACGGTGATGCTGAGGAAGATCTAATTACAACTTGCCTTTTGTCAAAGTCTATATGTTCTACTGTGGCAGCATAGAACCTTGATCTATTACAAAAGGCTCTTACGGGCGTTACAATATGTCTTGTTTCTATCATTCCAGAAGCTACCTCATGAAGCATAGGTGTGAAAAGCAGGTAGTTATCTTTGCTAATCATTGCAATATCAATACTAATATCAGTTTGAAAATAATCCTGCAGCTTTCTGAGCGCAGATACTCCTCCAAATCCACCTCCTAATATTAATATTGTTTTTCTATCTTGTATTGGATTGCCTCGGCCATGAATAATGTTCAAATGGTTCTGAAGGATATCAATCCGTGAAAATGAAATATCGCAGGCAGGACATCTATACCTTGAGCCAAATTTTATTGATAAAAAAGAAGAAAACAGGCCTAATGTTATTCCAAATAGTAGGTTAATCAAAATAGAATAGATTGTAGAATTCAATTGAATGTTTGAGAATGTTGTTGTTGTCATCGTCGTCTTGTTGTTAGGTCTTTGTACCTGAATGCCTTCTTCTGTTCCTCCTGCTCCCCCTCCTCTGCTTTGACCCGCTAAACCTTCTTTGTAGCCAAGTGTATTACCGGTACCATTGTTTGATGATAAAGTATGTCCAAATTCTGGATTTAGAACCAATTGCCCTACTGGAATGGCAAAAATCAAATAAACAAGAGTGCCAACCAATAATCCATAACGCAAACCATTTAATGGTTTACTTATATTCAAGATGTTCGTCTTGTACAAAAATACGCCAGATATTATTCCAATTGAGGTTCCAGTCACTATGTGAATTAATATTCCTGCAATGATAACCGATGAGATGGGCGAATGCACACCTGCTATGTGTCCAAATACTATCCAAGTGAGTGCATATCCTGAACCACGCCCTGTAAAGGGAAATGTAAAAGGAATTGCCATAACTATAGCTCCGATTATGCCTCCCGCAACGATAAAGAATACTTCTCTCCTAAATGAAAAATCTATTCTTGCTTGTGTAGATCTTATTTCACGACTCATGATTAGTATATATTTTTATTACATGAATCTTATAATATAATAATATCATTAACAATGCATCTATTTTATGCATTTGTATAAATTCACTTCTATCGAGTCAAAAATTTAAATCGCATGCATGTTGGCACAGATGGTTGCTCCCGATAAAAATTTCAACTAGCTTATTGCCTGGATGTGAACAAAAAACTTTTGTCCGTCAAATTTTTTATATTCAATAAGAAATAAAGGGCTTTAACAAACAAGTTTCTGAATATTATTTCATAACACAAATGCTTGTATTTAAATTTCTCTGTCTGCGATATAACTTATCATCAATGCACAACATATATAACATTTCTATATTCACGAAGGGTTTTCTTCTTTAATACAGGATCCTATTAATTGGATGTCTATGAATCTTTATGGCTTTAATAAGACTAAACGACATTAGTTACAAATATCTTTTGAATTTATTATTCCATATGCCAATGGATTGGACAATAACAAATAATTTAATGTTATTGAAGATCGCAAGAAGCATTAGCACACTTCAGATTTTTATCTGCAATCTACGTAACCTACTTGTGGCATTTGCGGCTGCTGCACAGCAGTATCTGAGCCTACCATCTTCAAGTGATTGGCCTCCAATACGGCACTAACATCACACTGGGATATGCCGCCTGTTTGAAAATTAGCTATGGGAAACATAAGGTCGCCAACGAAGTTAGCATGTCCAAGCCCAAGGGCATGTCCCATTTCATGCTCTGCTATCTGTTCTATGTTATTAGACAAGTCGAAAGACATACCAAGAGTGTTTGTAGGTATTGTTATTTTTACATGGGTTAGGAAACCATTACCATCAAAGCTATCTTGTGAAAGTCCTCCTATCATCAGCCGAGAGTTTCCACCTAATGATGATGACACTCTATGATGAGTGCTACCAGGAACTTTGAGGGATTTTGAAACAATGCTCACTTCTATGTCTGGCTGGGCTACATTGCTGCTGCTGCCACCACCACCACCGACATTACTACCTGAAGATTCTACAAGTTTTATGCCAGTTAGCTTTGAGTTCCAATTCCCTATGGCGTTATAAACAGCCTGCCGAGCTGCCGAATCTCCTCCATTTATCTGGTATGTTAATATTCCAACTGCTAGTTTGTCTCCCCATGCGCAACAGATCTGAATAAGGTGAGGTGGTCGTGGTGGTAGTTGTCGTCCATTATCACTACTACCAATGATGCTAATATGGTGTTTCTTTGCCACCACCACTGTTTGAAACGTAGAATTGTATGAAAGCAAAACAATGCTCAGCATTAATATTATTATTAATACTGAATTCCTCAAAAAGACTGTCTTATGCAATAGCAGATAATTTATACATATAAATGAACTAATAAATCTTGCATATGTATCTGTCTGATATCGATATCGATTATTTTGATACATTGTTATGTTAAGACATAATGATGCATTTTAATCCCATCTGAATTGTCTTAGTCACACTTAGTCTTTGAAAAATAATAATTTAGGATTGCAATTCGCTTCACCCGGTTGCAATGCGTGATAACTCGAGCATATCCAAGTTAAACAACCTCATCTATAAACAAAAAGTGTGGAGGATGAGTGATTGCCTATAAAGATGTTATATATATATCATGTTGGCTGTCCTTTAAGAATTTCAACCACTTTTTCACCAACATTTGTCGCCGATTCAGGATTTTGTCCCGTGATAAGCCTTCCATTACCACTTTCAAGAACTAGCGGCTCATGTACATATACCTTCTCGTAGATAGCACCCCGCTTTGGTAACTCATTCTCAAGGAAGAAAGGTACAACATGTTTCTTACCAATCAGGATTTCTGTTATTGCCTCTTCTTCATTTGAAAAGCCTGTGACCTTCATCCCTTTTATCAGATATTGTCCGTTAGATAGTGTCGCATTTAGAAGAGCAGCAGGACCATGACAAACACCGGCTACGACTCCTCCTTGTTCATAAATCGCTGCTGCAATCTTATTTACATTCTTATCCCATGGAAAGTCATAAGTTGCTCCATTTCCACCTGGGAATACTACTGCAGCATAGTCTTTTGGATTGATAGTGGAGAGAGGTACAGTATGGTTAATCATTGCTACATAGGTTGGTGTACGTAAGAACTTTTCAGTCATAGGATCATCTCTGTTTGTACCTTGTGGGTTTGATGGGATACTGTAGGGATCTATTGGAACATTACCGCCTTTAACACTTGCAATAGTTATGTTAAATCCTGCATTTGCTAATGCCGAAAATGGATGTGTCATTTCAGGGAGCCATATGCCTGTAGGAAATCCTGTCTTTCCTAAAACATTATGACTCGTAGTAACAATAAGTATTTTTTTAGATGGAATTTGTTGGGCTGCAACAGCTGCAGTACCATAATCTCCTCTGGTTAGTAAAGAAATTATTACTATCACGGTAGCAACTGCAAGGATGCTCATCAAAACTGCAGACGCAGCAGCAATTTGTCTTTCTCTTATTTTAGTCATCAGATGAAAACTATGGCTAAATACCTAATAAAATGGAGGTTTACAATCGCAATATGTGTTTAAATTGTTTACAAAGTACTACAATTCTAGATCACGTGGATGACCAGTGGAAAGAAGTCTAAAACAGTAATAAGGAGCGTACGTATAACAAAGGAACTGGATAATCTCTTAGAGAAGGACGCCAAAGCTAAGAGAGTTAGTGTTAATTCTCTCATTTCGATGATAATGACCAAGTATGCTGAGATGGACAGATACAACGAAAGATTTGATACCATAACATTAAGGCGCGAGGGCTTTCGATCCATTCTTGAAGCCATTGAAGATGACAAGATTACCAATATTGCCAAAGAGATTGGCACGCAAATACCTAAACAATTTCTTTTGTTTTGGTTTAAGAAGACGAACCTTGAGACTTATCTTAAATATTTGTCATTAATATGCAGATACAGTGGTTTTGCTGAATATGAAGTTGATGCGAATGAAGACGAAACTGAATACACCATCACTTTGATCCATGATCTAGGCGAGAAGTGGTCGATTTTTCTAAAGAATTGGATTGAGCAAGGTATGAAGACTACGGTTGGAATTGAACCAATAGTATTTGATGCAGGCAAGAATACCATAGTGGTCAGATTTCATGTGATTTAAAAGTTGAACACGAGATAAATTAAGGAAGACCTTCTAGTAAAACTAGCTGGCTGGTTAGCGGATGAGTCTCCTGCTTCCCTTGCGGATATCTCTTTGGAGTAATAGGTGTTGTTGTCTGTCAGAACCGATATCGGTCAATAGAGATTGATTATATGGTGTTAGACAATTGATTTTTACTTTACTTTTAAATCTATCCATTGTATGATGGATCTGCAGAGTCGGGAAGGTTTATGGAAGACCTTGGCAATTACTGAGTTGCAAATCTTTTCGTCTTTTACATTCTTGTATTTGTAATGATGATAAATTACACTTTACCCATTTGGATCCTCATTGTGATTGAGTCTACATGTTATCTTGTTATCGTATTTATGATTATAGCGGCCATATTCGTCAACTACTGTCTTAGTGTTGATTTAGTCCCAGATATAACAGAAAGAGTATTACTGTAGAAGACTCTTTTGAACTTTATCATTAAACTCTCGAATGTGTTTGGACTATACCCTTGGGCAAAAGATGAAGATAAGATGAATGTAGTCTAATGTAATGTAATTTGCCTTTATGTGATACGTGATAGTTTGTTTAAGAACGATAAAATCTGTTTTACAGATAACTTTGAAACAATATTTTCCGAAAAATCCTGGACTACTGCAATGGCAGTGCAATGTAGTCCTCATTAAGAAATCTTACCGATTCAAAACCCAGAATGCCAAGGGGGTCAAAACCTGATGCAAAATTTAGTATAATTCTGAATGAGATCGTTCACACACGCATACACGCATAGCAAGTCCTAAGACCATGCAGTGGAAATTTGTCATGGCATGTATGTATAATCACACAGAGGATGATTACTAGGAGCTGGACATACGAACAAAAATTATTTTGCTGACCTAAGACTTATTTCAAGAGCATCTTTTACATTTTTATTAAATTCTAAAGTAGTTTCAGTGGTCTGGCTCTTATATCTATCAGAACTTCGAACATATTCTAGATAATCCTTCATTTCATTTTCAAATAGTATTACATTGTCTGCCACCACGACTGAATCTTTTTTCATCAAATGTTTCTCCTCTAAGAGTCTAAGATATTGTAGATATTCGCTCTTGGCTGCATCTAAAAATATCAGGTCGAATTTGTAACCAGTAAGCGTAGGAATAACTTCAAGAGCATTACCACTAATTACATCTATCTTGTTCGACAAACCTGCCTTAGCTATGTTTTTTCTCGCAATATCTGCAAGATTTTTATCTATCTCAATAGTGATTAGTTTTCCATCATCAAACAGCAAATCCATCATTAATATTGCAGAATAGCCGTGCAAGGTTCCAATCTCAAGTATCTTTGTAGGTTGATACCTCTTGATAATGTCTGATATTATTTTACCCTTAATAGGTCCAATTGTAGGAAGGTGTTCGCTTTTGGCTATCTGTTCTAAATCCCTTAGAAGGCTCGATATTTGTTCGTTGTTTCTAGCCATATTCTTATTATTAATTTATCATATCATATCTATCTTCTGGATATTTATAATCTGCTAATATGATTTATTTATATCTGCTAACATATTAATTCTTTTTATTAGTTTATTCTATTAATCTGGCAGATATATACGCACGAATCTTTGCCACATAATTATGTACGTCCTTGTACAGATAGTTAAGCAGAAAGCCACTAAAAATGATCTCAAATATAATATACTCAGTACACAATATGGCAGACAAAGGATGATGAATTTTATAACAATGTGTAAATGGTGCCCTCGCTACTGTGGTCGTGATTAACCATGTTGACTACGAAATATGCTTGTTATATCGGTCTTCTCTAATGGAGGCATGTTAGTAGCATTATTGGCGAGTTCTACCTTTATACCGTCGCCAGTTATAGGATCTTAAGATAAAGGATTTGACTTCTCATATTTTTTGTAATGGTTAATTATCAGAATATGTTGACACAGTTATACAAACCATATGATCGCTGTTATAGAAAGAATTAGCAGTCACAGAAAAAAGAATTAGCCAATAAAGCTAACAAGCTCCGAGTTGACTCTTTCACGCTCTTCATAGTAGAAGCCATGACCAGCTTTCTCGACTTGTATTAGCTGTGAGCCTTTGATACCCTCGTGCATAACTTTGACCAAATCGAATAAACACACCCGATCATTAACTTCATGAAGAATCAGTGTAGGCACTTGAATGGTAGCCAAATCCCTACGCAGATCTGCATCCTGGAGTTCAATTGCACATTGGATTGTAGCATACGCTGACTCCGTCAATCCGAGGCTCAGGTTCTACATCTTGAATTCTGGACTAAGCTTGTCGGGAGCTGCAAAGAATATGTCACTAAAGTTTCTGAGCATAGAGGGACGGTCTTCATAGGTTTGACGGATAAGATCATCTACCGCGGTCTTGCCAATACCGTAGGGAAAATCTTCTCGTTTTGTAAAGCATGGCGCGGCTGCAGCTAGAAGAGCGAGCTTTTTAATATGTGCCCCGTGGTGATGAGCTATATATCGAAGAGATTGCCCCACCCATCGAGAATCCTACCAAAGTCACATTCTGGAGATTCAGAGTATCCAAAACAGCCTTGACATCATCGGCCATCGTATCATATTGGTAGCCGTCCCAAGGCTTGTCAGAGTCGCCAAAGCCGCGCAGATCTATACCAACGCAACGGTAGCTATGCTTAGGGAGCTCTGTAAACTGATACTCGAACATCTTGTGGTTGACCGGCCAGCCATGGATGAAAACAATAGGCTTCCAGTCCCAATATCTTCAACACTAATATTGACTCCACTGACAGATTTGATCTTGTGACTCAATCATAATTCTCCTTTGTCAACAGTTGTTTTAAATGTATACCTGTAGTATGATTTGGAAGGTCTCTAACATGAGATGGCATTTGTTGATCAGCCCAGACAACAATATGGTTTTGACATCTATAAACACAAATCTTGTGCCAAAACCCTTCATATAGGTACACATCGAACCAAGTAGATTTTATCTTCTGGAATAATGGAAGGGGTAGTAGTAGTTCTCCTGGCCAAATACTCAAATAATGCTGCTGACTTGTTTCATCTAACAGATTTGCCAGTTCTGTGCTATCATCCTTTAATGGATCAAGTGCACCACAGGCGCTAGTGACTACCAGTGGCTCACTATGTATATCTTTCCGCGGGATTGAATAATAATTCAAAAGATATTTTTACTAATGACGTATAGTAAGATACTTAGCACAAACATATTCTTCAAAATAGATCAGGTAATTTTTGTAAAAGCGCGATGTTGTCTCACTCCCTTATACCTTCAAGATTTGATACAACCTGCCATAGCATTGTTCTAATATGCGATTTCATTGCCTTGTCTTGTGTCATTTTATCTAATATGCTGACGGCATTTGCTGCCCTCACAGATAAGCTAAATTTTTGCTCGTTATCCTTTAATAGAGCAAGTAATTCATTTATCCTACTTTTTATAATTCTATTAACTTCTCGATAATGATTCCTATTAATATTTTCAAGTGTAACTATTGCAGATGCTAAATTTTCCTGATTAGTCTTATTCTGTAATAGCTCTTTTTCTTTCTTTGTTCTTCTTCTTGGTGTTGCAGCAATTGATGTTCTTTTTTCAGTATCTGCCATTGTGATTACATTACCTATAGTTATTATATATATCAAGTATGTGAATCATTATTAGTTAACTAAAATTTTAGAAGTTATGCTCCTGAAAGCTGTCCACAGTCCAATATAAAGAATTAGAATTTTATAATATAAATGAGTGAAATCAAGTATTTGCAAATAAATGTATTGGGTTTGTTATGAAGTTATAGTCAGAAATTGTTGAGCTAAAACCTAAAACTAATTAATAACTATTAAAACTTAAGGTGCATTACTATTAAAAGCAAAAAGAAACACTACAAACTAGGCTAAACAATGATCTTATTAATCTAGCAACCCTTATCTTCTACAGTCCTATGTGTGGCTTCCTTTTCAGGTGAGATGTTTCAATGAATTCTTCGTGGCCTACTTTTAAAAAGTGTTTAAATTCCTCTTGGAAATACACCGGAGTGCCTTTGCATGATGAATATGCTGATGATGATTGGGTATCTTTCATTAGAAATCCTTACGTATACTTCACCCGGTATTTTTTCAAGTTTCTCTTGCATCAGATGATGTCAAATTTATTATCTTGTTTTGAGAATGGTATATTTGGATGGACTATTTCTTCAAATTTTCTATGCTATTTCACCTAGCCTGACTTCTTCTTTGGAATAGCATATCTTCTCTCTATTTGCCAGTTTTTCTTTCCTGTTCACAATTTTTTAACGATTTATATGATCTTCTATCATAATATTTCTGTCTGACTCAATAATGTCTGGATGAGGAATGTCAAACTAAGGAGTAAGAGATTGATCCTTAATTCCTTGCTAAAGCTGCAAATGATCCGGAATGGAATAGGCTAATACCAGCGAACTCCATAGATGGAATATCGATCAGTACAATGGTAAAAATGGTAAAATCAATCAATCTATGCATGTTGAAAGCTTTTAAAAAAGAATACAATGTTGAATCATCTGTTCAGCGCAATATTGAATTGTCTATTTAATTCAATTAGATTTAACAGAAATGTTATTGTTATCTGTGTGTTTAATCCATGCTGAGCATAGAAAAATGCTAACGCAGTTGCAACAGTATGATTGCCAATATTCAAGAAAATAAAATATAATGACAAGATATCGAGAAGGTAAGTGAATATTTGCTCTGTTGGATTGAAGTATAGTTTGCAGCTTAACCAGCCATTGTGCCTCATATGCCGCCAAAATTTAAGAATTTCTCGGCCCTTTTCTGAACTCATCCAATGTACTTTCTGATTTCTTCAATATTGAATCTCACATTCTTCTTTGTAAAACCATCGCAAATGCAATAGATATGGTTGAAATCAAAGCAGCAGTAAGGAATATCAGGTTGTATGATATGATCGAAGGAAATGAACCGCTAACTCCTTTTATAATCTCTTGATGTGTTTGCATGTATATTGCTGCAATCGCAGGTCCAATTGAACTTCCAATTAGCACGAGCACGACTGACATTCCAAGTGATACCCCACTAAATCGAAGTGGTGTATACTCCATCGTGATATTAAATGCACCCACCTGTATCAATGAGATTCCAATTGCTACTATGGCCAGGTTTATTGCAACCATGAATTCTGTTGAGTGAAACATAAAGAGGCTGAAAAAGCCAACGGTCATAATGATAGTTCCTGATACGGTTGGTTTGAGATTGCCTATCTTAGAGACAATAAAACCGGAAGAAGGAGCAAAAGCCAAGAACGCGACCATAAAAGGTAATTGAACCATTGCACTCTCAATAGCATCTCCGCCAAATCCAAGTGGGAGTGGGCTTCTTACTAATATTGGTGTAGTCTGATATACCATAAACATAGTCATTCCAAAAATCAAGAGAAGCATATTTGCAGGAAGAAGTACTTTATGTGTCATTAAACTTAATTCAATTAAAGGAGATGTTGCTCTTCTTTCTATAATAACAAATAATGTTAACGATCCCATTGACAACAAAGCTAATGAGATTATTATAATCTGGATAGGATATGCACTGATGTTACTGCTACCACTACTATTTGCAATATATGTAAGAATTAGTAAAAAGGAGGCTATCGTAATAGCTAAAGTTATGGCACCCTTTACATCAAGGCTTTTCCTTCCGCTAATATTAGTATCAACTCCAGTTGGGTTTGCAGAATAAATTCGATTGGACTTGGTATTAACATTAGATTGTGATAACTCACTTTCTATTTCTATTACTTCATCCTTCTTATTATCACCGTGAATGAATCTATTGATTATTACCCAAAGAATGATAGCAATGGGTATTATCGAAAGAAACGTAGCATGCCAGCCAAAGCTTTGGATTATACTTCCGCCGATTGCCAATCCCACTACTGATCCAGCAGCAAACATTGAGCTGAATAATCCTATACCTATTGCAAGCTTCTCCTTTGGTAATTGATCTCTTATAATTCCAAAAGCTATTGGAAACATGGATATACCAATTCCTTGAATAACTCTGGCAGTAAGAAGAAAGGATATGTTAGTTGAGACACCCCCAACAGAAATTCCTATGATGTAAATTATCAGTATTATTATTACCATTTTCTTTCGTCCGTAGATATCGGATAACTTTCCAGCAATAGGAGTCGCAACAGCGGCTGAGATGAGATATGCTGTAAGTATCCAAGATGATATACTATATGAGATATGAAAGTCAGCAATTATATCACGTATAGCGGGTAATAACATTGTCTCGCCATACATTGTAATTAGGATGGTGGATCCTAGAATCGCAAGTGTTATCCATGCAGAAGCTCGACTGTCTCTAGAAGTTTCTGGTAATTCCGATTTTGATGATGGCGGCTGTTTTTGCTCCTGTTTTCTAGGGGTTTCCCTGCTGTCCTTTGATTTTTCTTTCTTTAAATCATCCATTACAACCCCTTACCAATGTCTTTCCGAGCATGGATTTCATCTTTTTCTTTCTTATATCTAACTTTCTCCCATTGCTGTAACTGACTCAAAATAATTTACGCGGTTTTTGTTGATTAATGGATTCAATATCTCCTACATATAGGATCGTACGAATTGTCATTATATGCTATCATTATTTGTCATTATATGCTACATTATATACTACATTATATGCTGTTACCATTGGATGTAGTGTAGCATCTTGGATAATGATAATGAATGCTGATAGTTTTTATGGACTCTTTTGTTAGAGCTGAGATTCTATAAGATTCCTAGAATCCGCTTAGGTTAACGGAGCCCGTGCGACCAACGCAATGGACAAAATTAGGACAGGTGAAGACCTCATAGACAAGCCCTTATAATCTCCAAACTGCTTGGGCAGGATATTGACAAGTATCGGAGGGATGAATGGAAATCTGAATTATTATGATGATGAATATAGAGAAATGATGCTTGATGCGACAGAAACAGTGCTGGGATCTTTTAGATTTGAGCAGACAGTTTAGGGCAGTTTTATTTAGAAAGAAGGTAAGGAAATGGCATGAGAAATTAAGAGAAGAAAGGACGAAAGACATACAGGCTGACCCAATAAAAACATGACTGTATAGCCTATGAAGTCTTTTTATAGATCATGATGATGATGATGATGATGATCGACAAGCCTTCTCTTCCTTTCTCCACCATGCGCGAACATAAACTTCCGACTAGTATTAGCAGTAATAATAATAATACTTTCTATAGCCCATAATTATTACATGATGATATTTTATGAAGGCGATAATCTTCGATATGGATGGAGTTCTAATAGATGCAATGCCATTTCATGCTGAATCTATGAGAATTGCAATTAAGGAAGAGACAAATCATGACATTGACAAAAAAATAGTTTATTTACTTGAAGGAATGCCTGGAGCGCAACTGGTAAAAGAGATTTTCAAAAGGGAAAAAATTGATAAAAATATAGACGATAACCTTGCAGAAAAAATTAGCAAAAGAAAGAAGGAGGTATTCAAAGAGATTCAGAAATCAAAGCCTATTGAAGGAGCAAGAGAATTGGTTAATGATTTGAAAAGTTGCAGTTGCTTAAAAGCAGTTGCTAGTGGTTCTGCTAAACAAGAAATCGAAACTACACTTGAAAAAAACATAGGTTTAAAGAATTTTGATATAATAGTTACTGGTGATGATTTAGGAGGAGAAGGAAAACCTGATCCTAGGCCATTTCAAACAGCATTGCAAAAAATGAGTCTGAAGCCTTCTGAAGCGATAATAGTTGAAAATTCCCCGTTAGGAGTTGAAGCTGCTATTAAAGCAGGTGTTCGGTTTATTGTTACGCTGAATAATACACCCCTTGATATTTATTCTGACTTTAAGGGTCTGGTAATACCATTGAAGGAAGATGGTAACACTAGTAGAATATTCAAAGATACAAAGTCTGCAAGCGGTTTCTTAAAGGATTGGTGTTGTAAATAAAAAAACAGTTGTATTAACCAGTCTGTATCTTAATTCCATACCATAAGTGGTCGCATTAGGTTCTGCACTATTTTAGGTTAGTTACTAGCTGATAATGAATTTGTTAGGTAGTGTCGCTTTTAAACCTGTTTCTACTTTACTTTCTGTGCACTAAATTGTTTTGGTAATAAGTCCTCTCCCAAAACACGTTTGATTGAAGAACAACGACTCCCTTAAAAAATGAATTCGTATTATACAATTCCTTCCATATTGTTATAAACCTTGAAATACATACAACCTCCATGTCTCAAAAGGTCGATGAAAAATCGAAGGAAAAAACAGGTCAATGGGCAGAACTTATGGTTGAACTTTTTGACCGATTGACAGGAAAAGGAGCAGAAATTGCTTATAATTTCCAAAACTTGGAAATAGATATACCAAAGGCTGTGGGTCCACAAGGTCAAGAGTTGGGCAGTGCTAAATGGACAATTAATGGTAGGCTAATTATAACAGCCCAAGCACACAGTAGTAATTTGTAGTATAAAAAATGTGCTACGAAATGAGATCAGACATATCTATAACGTTTAACAGTTACCAGTGCGTCTTTCTGCCAGCCTGAGTCTGGACAATTATGTTTGGCACACGTATGTAGCAGTAGTAGATTATAGTTCCTGGTTATTTGCTATGAACATGCAGAGTGGATTTGTGACCATGAACAAAAAACTTTCTTGTCTCGGCTAAATATTTTTTTGAACGCTTTTATTATGAGATGCCTGTTCGCCACAACCAAGCTGAAAAAGAGGATTAAATTATTCTACTCAGCTATATGATCAGATATTGTGAAGCACAATCTGTAAAAGGCTGAGGCAAATTATAATATCACGGCTCGAGGTCGTATACAGCTGCCTATTCTGACTATATGACGATGGCATTGATATTCAAACAACAAATGGAGAAAAGAATGATACGTTCAAAATTGGCTAGGGAATTAAGGTAGCTATCATCATGCCGATATTTTTATTCTTATTCTATTGAAGCTCTTATGTGTCATATGCTAAACTAGGACCTGGTTGACGCATGCGGATAATTGGATTTTTTGAGACTCAGTCAGCAACTAACGGCTCGGGCATATTATAATAATCTTGTAGGATTATACTATGTAATAATATAATTATTTATAAAAAAATAGGATCAGAATCACTTTAAGCTTAGTTATGATAATGTTAAACCATCTTCATATAAAGTATCATCTAAAATAATTGATAAGCGTATGATTTACAATATCTCAGTTGTTGCAATGCTTTCAGTTCTTAGTGTATTTCTTTTTGTCGTCTTGGCTAATACTGCTGTTGTAATATATGCCCAAAAAGTACCGACAAATACACAGCAAACACCACCACCATCATCATCATCGTCATCAATCACGAAATTACAGACTGTAAAAATAACCTCACCTGCTAAGGGTCAACAAGTACCTATAGGTGAAAATCTTACAGTGTTTGGAATAACTGGTACCGCTGTAGGGAGTACAGGATTATCCCATTGTCAAGTATTCGTTATTGCAAATAGTGTAAAGCCATATCAACCAGCAACAGGTATTGGCCCTGGCGGAGCAGCAGATTATTCAAAGTGGAATTTTATACTTACCTCCAAATATACTACGATCAAATCAGGACCAGATAATAAAATTACAGCCAAATATATATGCAGTAATAATCCTAGTGCAGTATCGTATTATAGTGTAAATGTTACTGGAGGAGCTACATCAGCATCGGTAGGTGCTTCCAATAATAATATTAGTCCACCGACAATAACGGCGACTGCCCCAAAACAACAAGGGCAGCCAGTAACAACAACAGGTAATAACAGTGTTGGCGGGAATAGTACAATGATGTCAACTTCCTCAGCGTTACATCCTACTAAGTTAGTTTATCTTGGCATAAACAAACACCTTAGTCATAACCATGGCATTGTACCACAAATAGATCAAGGTGGCAGTACTATGGCGACTACTAGGCCAGTGGATCATGGTAACACTAGAACTAGTTTTAACAGTAAATCCGAATTTATTCCTTATCTTTTTCCCTTTGGGCCGTGAGTCCATCAAAAATACTCGTTTGATATGCAGCTGAACATTTCAGATTGAGATAAAGATGTGGCATTTTTTATTATTATACACTTCTTTGAATGATTTCAAGGCAAGATGATTAAATGCAAAGCCTGCTGTGCGGTTGAACAGCTTTGACTCTTCTGTCACCCGTGTTGTTATGGATTTGAATTCATAATGTGGAATTAGTGACGATATGTGCTAAAAGTAGGGTCATTACATCATAGTAATTAGGTTGGGTATTCCTGCTTACTATCAGAAGTTTAATATGGAAGACCCGTTATCTTTTATTACTCTTCATTTGCAGATAGAGCCGATTCAATCATCTGTATATATTCTGATTCTGGTGTATTGTCATAGTAGCTAGAGTATTTAGCATCTCTGTTATACGGAGGCGAAGCTACATAATACTATGATACCTTGTTGGTCATGTGGCGCGCAAAATGAAGCATGTTTTGATACATTTGGTGCGCTAAATGTGTTAATCCAGAAGAATATCAATATTGAAAAATAATAATCCAGGAGGATATCAAGGGCGGTTAGAGAATTGAAGGTTAATTATAATTTAAAAATATAATTATTATATTAGTTTTTCATCATTTCATATGTATGAAACAAGAAATGATCGGTTTTTAAGGTTTTATTAGGTGATCGATGATAGTTTCAAAGAAAATGGAAGAAATTCTAATAGGCTGTTCAGGATGGAATTATACAGATACTCCTGACAAAGGGGGGTGGACTGGAGTGTTTTATCCTGACAAGGATACCAAAAGACTTCGGTATTATTCCCAATTCTTCAATACTGCAGAAATGGATTCCTCTTTCTACGAGAAATTCTATTCCCAAATGACAAAAGGTACGTTTATTGGAATGGTCAGAGCCACTCCAGAAAAATTTCAGTTTTCTATTAAAGTTCCAGAGACAATAACCCATCTTAAGAGGATGGATGTAGAAAAAGGAGTTATAGAATATTTTGAAGAATTTCTTCATAAAATATCCCCGTTAAGAACTGCGAATAAGTTGGGCGCAATACTATTCCAGCTTCCTCCCAGTTTTACTGTTAACGATTTTAAAAATATAGAAGGTTTCCTTGATAGACTACCGTCTTCATCTGGTTATGATTATGCTGTTGAATTCAGGCACCCTTCGTGGAATACTGAAGGTCCGTGGGATATGTTAAGACATTACAATATTGCAGCTGTGATGACTGATTCCCCTGCAAAAGAAAATTTGCAATTTCTATCGAATGTAACTTTAACTACTGCTGACCATTCCTTCATCAGGTTTCATGGAAGAAACACAAAAGGTCACTACTGGTATGACTACCTATACAATAAAGATGAACTACAACCATGGATTGAAAAAATATCACAGATCAAACAAGAGACTAAAGTTCTAAGAATATACTTTAACAATCATTATGGGGGAAAGGCAGTCATTAATGCCTTGGAGTTTAAAGAGATGACTGGAGCATCATTATCGGGGAAAGACGTGAGAGCTTTAGAACAAGCACAATCATACCTTTCCAACAAATTCTTTCTGAAATGAAATGAATTGGCCAAGCCATGATTTGGAAATCTTGGCTTTATGCTTTGGCAGATAGAAAGGACTTCAGTAGGTAGCTCCTTCATTTCATAGTAGATAATGCGACAGAGCCTCATTTTGCTCAAAACAATAATTATTAACAAAAGATATCGTTCTTAAAATAATCCAAACTTAAGGAGTCATCATCTTTCCAGCTATCTTCTTTAGCGATTCATGAGGAGTAGGAATTGGAATTGGTAATTGTGGCTTTGTCCTTTGTAGCAGACCTTTTTCCACCAAGATTTGAAATTAATTGCTTTGATTTATCCTGTTGTCCTCGTGTCCCTTCCATGTGTTGCTGGATTCGTGGTTTTGCATTTTCTATTTTCATGTGCTTTATTCTTGATTGCAGCGTTTGTACTGCTGCATTTTCAATAGATGAATCTTCGTCTAAGTATAAAGTCAGTTTCTGATTGGGCGTAAGCCGTTTCCTTTTTCTTGATGTGGAACGATTTAGTTCTTTGTTCTTTTCGCAGAAGGGATTTATTTCTCTTATTTGCTGTTTTACTAGTGCCATCTTGTTATTATTGAACTTGCCCTATATGCTGCAATATTTGCCTTGACGATTGCTATTAAGTCTGAGTTCTCACTCATCTATCTTCTGCCTTAATATTACTTCCATCCCCTAGTTTTGTTTTCTTTTTTAATGACTCTTTATCTTTCAGAAGCTCTGCCATGGTCAGAGCCTTTGGTTGCTCTTGTAGTTTTTGTTGTTGCTGTCTTTCATATTCTCCTCCTGATTTTGGTGGTGATTCCTCAGCTTTGCCTTCGCCTTGTTCTACGGACTTCTTGTCCACCACCTCAACCTTAACAGTATCCACAGTTATTATATAATCCAGGTTACAGTGCTTTGCTATATATTTTGGTGAATTAATATCATTAAATTTAGCTTTCCATTGTAATTGTGTCCCGCATACGTTACATTGGGAGTCAGTAAGAGCATAATGAAGGCGTGAAACTATACCATTTTGTTGTACTCTTGGCACGTTTATCAACAACTATTATGCATTATTGTTTATGTATGTGATACATCATTTCTTTATTTTTGATACTGTTATAATGCTTTATTTAGTATCCCTCACATCTTCCAGGATGGACGGCTTCATTATCAGCTGCAATACACAATCAAAAATCCTTATATCTAAAGAAAAAAATTCGGGTTAAACATACACGTTACAATAAGCTTCCAGGTTTATCATCATTTACTGGCAGTCACTTCAATAATGGTAATAACGTAGCCCTACTCTATCGATGTCTGCCTTATTTTGAAGAGCGAATCTGTCTGATTATGTCTAAGACAGCATCAGCGTCTTCCGCTTCAGGATCCAATTCAAGATACGAGTTTAGCATTTTCAGTGCTTCGTTAGATCTTCCTCTCTTTAATAATATCATACCCTTGTCTCTCGTAGCATCTGGATTATGCTGATCTATGGCGATTATCATCTCGTTTGCGATCTCTGTTTTGTCCAAATCTTGGGCTTCATAATAGCTTGCCTTTAAATTATTTAACATTCGTATCAAAACCTGAGCCGCCGTTGCCTTTTCAACAAACGCACGAGTTAAAGAGATGTTTTGATGAGGATAGAATTGATCAAGCAATGCTTTCATTGCATAGTCATCCATTATCCTGCCGCCATTAAATGGATCTATGATAATCTCACTGTTGTCATCCTCTAGAATGTGTTTGACCAAAAAGTGAGCAGGAAAATTAACTGGATATAACTTGAAATTCAGTAAATATCCAATACGCATATACAGTATTGATAGTGTAATTGGAATACCGGATTTATGTTGTAATACAACGTTAAGATAGCTATTTAATGGATTATAATAATCCTGGACATTTGCTTTAAACTCCTTCTCTTTAAAGAGAAAGTTATTAATCTTTTCTATCATTTGTGTAGGACGCAGAGGCATAAGTTTCTTCGTTGATTGCACAAGCTCTTCGCCCATTGTGTCTATTTTCTTCACGGTGAAACTAATATTCAAATCCGGATATGCCACGATCCTTGATAGGTGTAAAGCATATTCAGCTAATCTCTCAATATTATTCGAAGAGACGGCTGGATTAACAACATTAGCTTTCCAATCTTCAAGCAAAGACTGGAGATTAGTGATTGGCAATACCTGTATATATGATATGGTTACTTACTTAAAATTTTAGTGTATTAAAATAACGATCAGTAAGAGATAATCGATACTAATAATAATTATTGATTCCAGATAGTTCCATCTTGGACAATTCTATAACCCGTTATAAAATCAACCAGATCACGGATACTGGTGTTAATGTAACTCTTGCTCTTAGTGAAGATGTGGAGCTTGAGTCAGTTTCTCAGCAGCAGCTGATGATCGACGCTATTGATCGGGCCCTTCAAGATAAAGAAGTTAAGGAGCAGATCAAACCAATTTTAGAAGCTATTCTTGCATCCCAACCTCAGACTGTAATCAACACATATCCGCAAACCTTTATTCAGATTACGATGCCTAAGAGACGCTATGTGATGATGGGAAGCCCTAATGTAGGAGATCAACTATCAATAGATATTAGAAAAATGAATTAGGTGTCTTCAACTGTTTTTACCTTTAATTTCTTGTTCTTCTTCATTCGGGCCTAGTGTTCAACTTTCTATCATATCACATATCCTATTAGCTAGAAACTCAAATCCACTACACACAGTCAAATCAAATTTCAAAGATGTCAGTGTCGCCAACCTTTGAAGAGGCGGATTCTTTAGATGGATTAACCTCATCTATGTTTTTTGCTAATTGAGCAATCTTTGGATTTGAAAGTAGCCGACTAATTTCTCCTATCTCTGAGCTCTATCTTATTATTACTCCTCTTCTCTTTTTGGCTGAACCAGATCGATTTACAGGATTTACTTCTACAGCAAGGGATGGAGAAGTACCTTTGAATGTGGGTAGCTTTAGTAGAAATACTCCTAGTATGCTGGTAAGTTTTTTCTCCCAGTCTGACCTTCTTTTAGAAATTCTTAGTTTTTCATCTGTGGTCGACATATGGCATACGGTAGTAGTGATATATCTCTTTAGCTAGTCATAAAAGTTACCATCAACTTACTTTTATCTGTAATGTTGTAAAGGGAATCATAGTGAGTGAACCCACGGCCATTGACATCAATGAAATGTTAAAGTAAGTCGATAGTAATGAATATTTTGTGATCGAAGGCCAATCGAATGTTCACTAGCATTTACACCATTTCAGACTGAGGTAGGTAGCTATG
>DATDFS010000047.1:0-3258 GCA_036522495.1 Nitrososphaeraceae archaeon
TATAATTTGTGAATTTGACAATGCTGTTAACAAAATTAGAAGGAATCCTTGCTAATAGGGATTATCATTATTTGTCCAATTCTTCTGCAGTAGACCGCTGTTCTTTTAACTATTTTCTATATTTCACCAATGTTTAAGTGGTGAGAATTTGGAATGTACTAGGCGCCTAGGCAAAGAAGATTAGCGTTTATGCCACCTCAGCACAGAATGCGACAAATGGAATAATTGGGGTAGACTTGGCCTCCACTAAGAGATGATGCCGGCTTCACGACCTGTTAAGCCCAGGCTTGAGCTTGACAAATTTAGATCTTGCTTGAGGAGGATAGGCATGAGTCGACAAGAAAACCAAATCAAAGCCACTAGCAATAATCATAGTTCCGGTATTGAGGAACAAGGTGAACAAGGTGTATACACAACTAATGCTGATTTTTGCTTTCAAAGTTGGCTGAATTACTGCGAACTTGGGCAATTTGTTGTCATGATAACAGAAATTATTATTGGCTACGTATTAACGATGTTTGAGGGTATCTAAATGAAGCTTATCAAATATCTGATAAATTATTGAAGTAAACTTAATAGTAATTATCATGCAAAAAACCTTATAATGTTTTAAACATAGCGTGCATGTGTCAGGTTCAACAACGACCACACCTCCGACACCGGCAGCGGGAGCATCTACTCCAACAGAAGGAGGAAGTTTCTTTTCAAAATTTATTAACACAATCAAAAGGGAAATAAGTGATCTTTCATATGTGGAAGTAATAACAGCAGCAGGTGAGCCAAAGACAGAAATTAACCCAGATGCAGAGGATATAATAGCTGCATTAAGAGCATTAAATCAAATAAATATTCTTGCAAGAACAAGGTTAGAACTTGATGGTGATATAGCAGTCATACTACCTACAGACAAGGATAACGTGAAGATCAATAATGAAGTAATGGCGATACATAAACAAAATGTAGATACTGCGGTCACGAACTGGAATAATTTTGTACATAACATACTATCCGCGTTAGAACTTTTGATTAGTATCAGTGGGCTACCAAGGACAGATGTATTGGCACATTTCAATACCCTATCGTCCTCTGTTACTCCTTCACCACCTACTCCATCTCCTCCTCCATCACATTAGCATATTGTAGTTATAATGTTAGGATCATTTCCCTCATCTTTTTCGGCAATAGTATCCTCATCATTTGATAAAATTATTGCAGATGATCTCCCTAATGCAAATGTGCGTATAACAAGCGATGAATTTGGGTTGACAATGAATATAAATATAGAAATTGAACAAAACAGCAGAAATTTCATGGCTCGTGTTGACTTTTTTTATAAGAATCTGAAAATAGATTTTCTTCAGCTGGATGAAAACATCCTTGCTTTTTTAATAAATGAATACCAGATTTATGTGGCCAAATTGGCTGAAGAAAAGAAACCCAATCCCAGTATAGAGACTTGGAATAGTAAATCAGTATCGCAGACAATAAAAAATATAAGAAGGGTTAGAAAAATTGCACAGCATCTATTTCAAGATATGCGTTCAGTAAACGTATACACAATACATGGAGTGAAAGGCAGTGTCGTTGCGAGAACCACAATTGAGCTTGATGCAGATATTATAACCATCATGCAACCAGAACTTATAGGAATAAGCACAAAAAATAGTCTATTGAATTTACACAGTAGTAATGTGTTACTAGCAAATTACATATTTATGTATCGTGTGAGCAAATTTTTCTCGATTATTAAAACTATGACAAATATGACACGTATAACATCTATGCTTCTTTGGATTATGTCTACAGCAATCCCATTTTATAGTTCACAACAATCGGTTTTATCTGCTTCTCTAAATAATTTAAACTTATTTTATACTGTGTTATATCCCATATTGAATTTTATAGGCATTCCTGCACTTCTGTTCAAATTCATCCCTAAGATTATTGGCTATATAATCCGATACAGAATACTACAAAATCTGCATGTGCAATAACAGAAATACACGGTCAAACCTTATCGTCTATATCCGATAAGACCTTTAATCGCTGGAGATCCGATCTACCATATAACACTGGCGGCCCGATACCCATTTAACCCGTCCGCAATTGCCCAACTCCTCGGGCGCGGCAATAGGCTGATATTGAAAGTCAGGGTGAGTGTCCCTGATCTCGCTTGCGATGCGATTGATCTCGACTCGGCCGCGGAATGCACCCCTCGTAGGATCGTAAAACGCGCAATCTTCGTTGTAGATCTCGTCGATGGCCGCGCCGGCGCGCGGGGTTGTTTTCACCGAAGACGTCTCTAAGACTGCGGATCAACAAGGTCGATATGCTGTAGGACATGACGTTTCGCGAATTTTAGGTGATTATAATTATAATTGCGTTTCGGTCAGTTCTGCATTGCGGCTTATTTGCAGTATCTTGAACATCAAAGTGGGATAATTCACTCATCCAAATTCCAAATCCCGGCATAGATGATCCAAAACGAAGATTGGGGATTCGTAACTAGGAGTCAAATTCCCTTATACAATAGGACATGAACTTGCAGGAGAAATTGTGGAATTAGGTGAAGGTGTAACTACAAGAAAGGTTGGCGACAGAATAGGAAATCCTTGGTTGCAATCAACATGCGGTAGATGTGAATGGTGTCAGCGTGGTAAATCATTCTTTTGTCCTAACCATATAGCAACTGGTATCAATATTGCTGGTGGTCATGCTGAGTATATGGTTGCATATGCTGATGCTACTCAGTTAATACTAGATGAAGTGTCATATGATCAGGCTGCGCCTATATTTTGTGCTGGGTATACTATATATAGCGGATTGAGACTGGCTAATCCAAAGCCACATGAATGTATAGCCGTAGTTGGCATAGGAGCACTAGGCCACCTTGGAATTCAATATTCTAAAGATGCTGGTTTTGAAACAATTGCTGTTACAAATAGGACTTCTGACAGTAAGTCTGCCGCATACTGCTCACTTATATGCATGAGCTCTGACTTTGATCAGTTTTACATGTCTGTAACCGTCAAAGATAAACGCTAAAAGACTATCTATCTTTATATTAGATAAAGATAAGTCTTGCTCATTTGAGATAACCTAAAGAGTATCTAACCTACTTTATTAATGACTCATACTAAAATAAATTGGAATAAAGTGTATTACCCTTTTGACGCGGAGTCTGAATATGGAACTAAAATCAAAGACAAAAAAATAGCTACTGATGTATGCAAGGCTTTAGGAATATGGGATACCATT
>DATDFS010000048.1:0-2385 GCA_036522495.1 Nitrososphaeraceae archaeon
TTATCTAATGGTCTGTCATGATCTGATAAGCTGGGATCTTTACTTACAGCTTTGGCATGACGCAGAATAAGAGTTTTCATAACAATTAGATAGTTGACTAGACTAACTTTGTATGTATATGTATTTTATTGTTTATTCTAATATTAGAAAAAATAACATTGGCTTTCAGCTGCTTCACAGCAATCAGACTCCTTAAACCTTGGCCTAGGCCAGGGCAACTCAGGATAGCCTAGTCACTGTTGCTATCTCTGAAGCTATAAAATTTCAAGGCTAGCCTAAAGCATCAAAATATCGTTATATGATATGCTTCTTTATCTAGTGTTACATCATTATCTACAACTGTTCTCAACACAGTTATGAGTTTCAAACTATCTCCTGAACAATGAAAATGTGCATACATGTTTTTTTCTATACAGTAACCTCAAATTCGAAAAACATCCATTCATATTGGGAATAAAAGCAGTCTTTATGAGTTATTAATGAACTACACATCAGGAACAAGATATGGCACCAGCAACTTTGGATCAAAACCAGTTGAGACAGGCAAAGAATACAATGTACAAATCACGGAGACAAGTAGAAGAGGCGATGGCATTGCTAAGATACAAGGCTTTGTGATCTTTGTAAAAGACGCAAGGGTAGGACAGGATGTAAAGGCAAAGGTTACCTCAGTAGGAGAGAGATTTGCTACAGCCGAAATTGTTGTGTAAGTACAAAAAGAATAAAGTAGTCTAATTTAATGGCCCATTCTACCATTATTCTTCTTCACTATCTAATCTTTTGCCACGTACCAAAATCTAATGACGTGATAAAGACAAGAGCTAGTTATAGACGGCTACGATGAATATGAAGAAAAAGGACGATAAATGCGACAGATGTAATCAAAGGATCCATCCTAATTTCATAGGATACCATAAATGTGGTTACGCAAACTGTCCTGTTTGCAAAAACGCAATCACGAATTCAGAATACTGGGATCATATAAGATTGCATCCAGGACATGAAAACGATAGTCCTCTGCAACCACGAACAAGCTTTGGAAATAGCCAACAAAACAAGAGCAGAAGTAGTAGATATGAGGTAGCTAGCAAAAGCAGCGGTAGCAAGAGCTTCAATAGAGACTATGCTGACGCAATACAGCTCAGAGTTGGCAAGGAATATCAGGTAGATATTACAGAAACCGGTAGACATGGAGACGGCATTGCTAAGATACAGGATTGTATGATATTTGTCAAGGGTGGACGTATAGGGGAGCAAGTCAAGATCATAATTACCAAAACAGGACGTAGATTTGCTATGGCGAGAATTATATAAGCAGATGATAGAAAATGACTTGTAAAGGAATATGTATACGTCACAAAGGTTCTGGTCGTTATTTTTATGGGCATAAACGCTGTCAGATATGTAATTTATTTGTAAAATGGGATGGAGTATTTTGTCCTTGTTGTGGATCTAGATTAAGGATAGGACCAAGAAACACTACGAATAAGGCAAAATTAAGAAAACAAAAAAAGATACAAGAGGAAGCAAAAAATAAAAAGAATATTATATTATCCATACAGTCTTGAAGAAGAAGAGATCTTCTGCTGCTACTAATCCTATTGTGATAAGGCTGTATTATTCTGTAAAAATAGACCGGCGATAAAATTCAAAATATTTCCAGTGAAATGGACCGCAATAGAAGATCCAACAAAAATTTCGATGGGTATTATTATATCAAAATGCATTGTAACCTATCCGTTACCTAAGTAATGGAATCATCTGTCATTTGAAATCAATGGTGATTTAAATACATGTAACGACGAATCACCATAGTATATGAGAAAAAAATTTTCATCAGGAATTGGCGCTAAATGTGAATGTATATGCCACCAAAGACCATCTACCAATGGTTATTGTGGTTACTGTTCTAACTCACATGTAAGGAGTCGTAGAACGTAAACAGCGTTCTAACTATTTTTTAGAGATTATAAGTATAACCATCTGTATTAATTTAGCATAGATTATATTGTAGAAGATTTAACTGAAACAATTGAAAAGTAGTTTTTAATAATGGAGCCATCGCCACCACAATCGTCTAGTATTTGCCCTGTGTGCAATGATCATCTAATGATGATAACAGATCCAGATTCAGGAGAGACCATTTGCAGCAAGTGTGGAATGATAGTTTTAGACAAGATTCAGAACATTAACCAACCAGAATGGCGTGCATTCTCTAATGAGGAACATGAGAATAGGAGTCGCACAGGATTTCCATCGTCACTAGCAATCCATGATATGGGACTTGCATGTGTAATTGGAAAAACGAACAGAGATGCGGGCGGGAAAAAAATGGATGATGCGATGCATACTACAATGCAAAGGTTAAGGACATTGGATTCAAGA
>DATDFS010000049.1:0-25816 GCA_036522495.1 Nitrososphaeraceae archaeon
GGTTGAATAGATGTAGTACTATACTTTATGACTTTCCTTTCTTAAATCTGCTAATACTAAAGATGAAATGCATCCAGAATTTTAATTCCTTTTTAAATGAAGGTTTAAGAAATATGGATAGAATATTATGGGCAGGATAAAATGGGTCTGTGCAACCTGTGCAGAACATTTCACAAGGAAATATAGTGCCAGTCGACACAACAATAACTTACATTTTGAAAATGGGCTGATCGTGACTTTGCTTGATTATATCGTTGGAAGGGCATCTGGACAGTACTTACCGAGTGATCCTAGAATCAGCAAAAACCATAACCCCTTTATTCATGATTATACTTCTAAATGGCAATCAAAACCGGCTTCGCAATATATTGCCAGTAATAATAGGCCGTACCTAGCGAGCAACAACAACAATATTCTTTTTTTCTTGATTAACGATCATAGTTTGTTTGTATGTGTGTAAAACCTTGGAAAAGTCCTTAAACTAATTCTAATAAATGTTGTATGATATACTCTCTTAGTTCATGCTCTTCTGATATCAACGTAAGCTTGAATCGCCCTTATTCTCCTCGCTTTACCACTTTGTGGTACTGGTTTTAGGGAGTAAATAGTTATCATACCATAAATTTACAAAGGATGGGACGAAGATCGAAAAGGTCTGCAAATTATTTCAGAGATATGATCCACGACAAGTAGGATTATGTTTCCCGATTCTAAATCTGACATTGCCTTTCTAAGGGTAGGAATAGGGTCAGTTTGCTCAACTACAATTTTGTTTAATATTTGTCTAAATACATCATGTATAAATTCCGGTCTGTCACTCTTCTTACCTTTCATTCCCACAATGTCAAGTCTTCCATTTTCATAACCTATGTAGTGCTTTTTGCCTGCAGTCAAAATTGGTGTACTGTAGGTATTCTTAATTTCAAGGTCGATATCTAACTGCTCTTTACATAACTTTTGAAATTGGAAAAGAGATTCTTCAGAAGACGGATTATTTATGAATAGTGAATCAGTATCTCCATATATTATATCAAATCCTATGTCTTTAGCGATAGATTGCATTTTGGTAAGCAATACCGATTAAGGAATAAGTTGCCAATTTTGTCGCTTTAGGAAAAAAAACTTAAAATGTATAAGGCCAACACATAGTTTGTCAGCATCTCATTATTATTCAAATAAGCGACCATGACAAATTGATTAGGTGTGTTAACCTAAGCCTGTTAAAGTCGAGTTACTAAGATTAGTCAGATTACCTACTGCCGATACATCCGATACATTACTAGTTGATTATCTTTTTTTGTCTTCTTTTTCCTACGTGTTTATTCCTCTGGATGTAAAGTATCATGATGATGATGATGATCTATCACCATTCTACTACCCCTATTACGTGTCGCAAAAGCGTATCCAAATGCGAAGGAAATTATTATCACTGCTAAAATTGGACCTGTCAATGGTGGCAATATGTCTGAACCAGTCATAACTGAATATGATTCCATTGCTGCGATTGTCAGGGCAACTCCACTTAGCGCATATGCCATATATCTAAATGCTTTAGTGTTAAATATTCTAGAAAATGCAGATCGAAGAACCACACTGTCTAGCGTATCAACTGGTATCATTCCCATGGCGAAAAATCCAGCGAGTATCAACGCAACTTGCACACCAAGTGTTGCAGAAGCTACAGCTGATAATGTAAGAGCAGAAATCTGGGTTGCGGTATCAAATCCTAAACCAAATACCAAACCCGTGATCAGGGCAGAACCAAAAGGCCCTAGAATATGAGTCCCAACTGCTATCTTGCCAGCAAGAATAGCTGATCCTGTTTTGCCCCACCTTTTCATTGAATATATATTAATAGCTCCTATCGTTGCTAAAGCAATAGCTCCAATTACACCACCATAAAACGAAAGCTGATCTACTTTGCTACTTGTCGCGCTACCTATTACATATATTATCAAAAGCATTTCAGATAATACAGCTATCATATGACCTGTACTGAAACCTGTACCCACCCATCGAGCTCTTTTTTTTGCATTATGCATCCTAACAAGATTATCAATTGCAGTAATATGGTCAACATCAAGTGCATGACGTATACCAAACAAGAGCATTGAAGGAATTGATATGGCAAGAAACGCCTTGATGTCGGTTACCATTTTGAGTGATTACTCCCAATATTATTACCTGACATCATATGTATTACTAATTTGTAGAAAGGTAATAAATAAAGTTTTTCAATGCCAGTGGTATAGAGTAAAAGTAAGAATTCACCATATAAAACGAACCCCTAATCTTCAAATCGATGAATTTGAGATCAGATTCTACCTAGACATATTCATATTCATCCTAATGATAATTCATCCCCTCTTCTAATGTTTTGAGTATATGTGTAACCGTAGTAGTTTGATTTGGAGAGTCGTTAAAGATTTCCACAGTATATCTAACAAAAGCTTCAATTAGTTCCCATGACTCTTGTAAAAGTACAGATAACGAAGTTGCTATTGTATCAATAAGATAACATGTGTGTATGATCAGACTTTAGTTATTTTAACGATCAATTTATTTATCTTCTTATCTAATCTTTAGAATGAAGAAGGCTAAATTTTCTAACTAATGGTGAATTTCCAAACACGGCAGAATCTATTATGACCTATCCAAGCGCTGCTAATGCTGATCTAAGCACAAGAGAATTTGTAACACCATGAAATAATCCAGCAGACATCGATATTGTTATAAAACAAATGACATAGATAATTCTGTTTTACTTTTCTCAGGGAATATTGGCTTAACCCCAAAGTATACAGAATTTGCCATATGTCACTTTTCATACGCATTATGTATCCTGATGACAATGCAGCACAAGTTCCACCACCTAATCCTATCAATTCGGGTGCATTATTCATACCGTCACCAACCATTATCACTTTCTTTCCTTGGTCTTGTAGTATTTTAATTTCAAGCCTTGTTTCAGGGATACTTAGGATGAGATCATCATTATGCCAAGCTTCTTAGCGGTGGTGTTAGCATTTCTGTCATTGTCTACGCCCATAATCATGATGTCCTTCTTTTTCATGTTGCGTCGGATCTCAGCAATTACTTGCTTTGCATTTTCTCTCAACATGTCAGATACTGCCAACAAACCAACTAACTTATCTTCAATGAAAACAGCAATTACATTTTTACCTTCTGACTCTCTTACTATGGCTTTTGCAATTGGATGCTCTGATTAATCTTTAGATGCAGATAACTGCAAAAGATCAAATTGTTTGTAGCCATCACTGAAATTATAATATCTGTCACTTCGGGTTTGCCATTTCTATTTCTAGGTCTGACATTTCCTAACATTATAGTTAGAGCTATGTAATCACTATTGCCTCACAACTTTTCTATTTCTTTATCCTAATTCCGCTTATAGACGTATCAAACTAAAGGCGTATTTATGTGATGTTCTTCTTATAATAACCATTGATGTAAATGGCCAGCCGATCTTATGGTCCTATATCGAATTTATTTCGACCATTAGTCGGGAGTGATAATTTTGGGAGTTACGTCTATTATTTGTTAATAACATAAAAGTCATAAATTTGGGTTGATTTTGTCTTATTAAATTTATTCTTGATGGAGTATTCAATCATTGCCCAGAAGGCTGGAAATGTTTCAATCATTCCGATTACTAGACATAACACAAGAGCCTGCAAATGAAAAAATATCTTTTTTGGCCAACCGATCTTTGAATACTGCAGATTTAGGAACAGCCCTACCTGATATGACAACAACCACATAATGGAGGTGAACAGTAACATTGCACCGATACCGACTTCGATAGGGCTACCATTTGCTAACGTATGCACTATCGATTGGGACGAAAAAATATTCACTAATTTGTCAATCCACTGTGTTGGATCTGGATTAACACTTTGGTTAATTTCATTAAGCATTAGCAGTTTCGGAACTTGTGTATAAATATAAAGAATTGTCGAAGCAACACCTGATACAAAACCAAAAAAATATGTCACTAACTTAAACATCATCTTGAATTTATGTAGCAGAGGAAAGTTGCTTATGTTTTGTAGACTCCCAAGAACCCATCTGCGCCTTTGCATAAAATGATCTTTAATATTGAGTGGAGGCTGCTCAAGAAGTATTCCGCCGTGCCAGCCCAAGGATTTTGGGCCATATTTCTCGTAAACTTTATAACCGAAAAACTGGTCTTCAGCGAGAGTAGGTCCAAAATTCCAGCCAATAGAGTCTTCTATATCTGATCTAACTAACAGATTACTTCCATGCATGTGTAAGGGAGGAGGGTTTGTCATTTGGGACACACAATCATAACATGTGAATGGCCTTACTGACTCAGCAATCGCTGTTAAAAAATTTGCTGATTCAAACTTCAGAGGGTAAAAGATTGGACCTTCAGATGCAATTGCATTACTTTCTCTAATAAACTTAAGGAGAGAAAGAATGGTTTGGCTTGTTACATAACTCTCATCATCCATATGAAATATCCAGTATTTTGGAGTGTTCTTACCAAACTTACGACGATATTCTACAGCATATTGTAAAGCTCGTCCCTTCTTGATTGCATAAGCCACAAATTTTTTATCTACTACAACGATCTCACAGTTATCACTGAAACAACTTAACGTAGTGATATCCTCCAAGTCGTCACTAACGACTGAAATCATATAGTCATAGTATTTTATTTTGAAGCAAGAATCTATTATTGAGTTGATTCCTCTTTTTACAACAGGTGTCTTGGTTGCAGAACGAGTGGTTATTTGAAATATTATTACAGGATCATTAGGAACACGTTGAAGATCTTTTTCAACGAAAACGTTTCTATTTTTTAAGAACCTTATTAACGTCAAAAAGGCTACAGGGATAGATGAAAACCAGAATGTCGTAATCATAAGTAGTATAATATTCTCTAACAACGAACCTATGTTGTCTAGATTTTTCTTTAATATTAACCCATTCTAGAACTCTAAATAGCATTTTACGATTATGAGTTATCGTGATTAGAAATTTGATATCATAAGTTAAATTGAATGTAGAATATCTTATAATTCCAGTATGGTACTAGAACATTCTGATTTCTAGAAACCTATGTGATCGCCTTTAATCAATAGTTCTACAAAATGGCCCGTAGATAGTGTAAATATGTATAAGTCGTAATGGTTTTTGATAATAGAAATCCTCTGAGGTTTTAGATGAGGTACTTTCAGAGATTTGACATCTGGTAATTATCATGCTATTGCTATCGCCAAAGTCGTTTATTTTCTAACCTGAGAGGATCTTGCCACCACTCTTCCGGAATCAGGTAGTTATGGTATAAAAGATCTGACTTCATAACTAGGATCAAACATCTGATACTGCATTTCTTTATCCAAAAGTGAACTTTACTGCTATCAATTCCATTAATTTGTGCTAATTATTTTGTAGTAGCGGATTATGATTAATATTTATCGGATAGATACCTATACCTATTAATTTGCTTTGCAAGATTCTCATAATCTGCTCAAATATTCTATATGACCCAATCATCGCTTCAATCTTCTCCTTGTCTGAAATGGCATTCGTCTCTATTACAATATAGCCCGATATTATTCTTAAGTTGATTTGAAAGGAATTGTCATCACTTATCCATTGAAGCATATATTCAGTTTCATTTTCGATTAAGCCAGCCCATCTAAGATTGTTGAACCACTTTCCTATTAAACTATGTATTATCTCTTTGGCCTTTATTTTAATAGGAATATATGTTTGAAGTAGTTGAATGTATTCTTTTCCTCTTCTAGTTTTATCTACAGATCCCATCACACTATTTTTTGATAACGTCAATATTCCGTTTTTGGTTAGTGTGTAGCCCTTATTAGATCTATCAACTAATCCTAGATCTTGCAACCTATTCAAGGCTCTTGCAAGGCTTTGCTGGTGAAGGTTCAACTTACGCATTAGACCTGTGAAGGAATAATAATTCGATCCAGATTCTTGATTTAATAATGAGAGGATTTTGCTATCGTTCATATGAAAGTCTTTAATATATGACAAATACTCATCCTCCCTATCACCTTCTTTTTTTATTAATACCTGTGTGGTCTTATCGGTCGATGTTATCTCTTTTTCGAGTGCTTTAACAGTATTAGTGTCTCCTTCTATTTCAGAAATAACATTTTCATTTTCAGACACTTTGGTTTGTATCGATATATCTTTCTCCAATTATATATGACATTATCAACCTTACAAGATATAAATTGTAAAGTAACGGTGTGGTAAGTTAGTAAGTCATAAACAACTATAGATGTGACCATTAGTCATTAAATAATTAAGTGTGGGGCATAATTTGATTACACAATTTTCATGGAGTTTGTTGTTGATTTAACTTCCTAACATGTATTTGATTGCTTTAGGACGTCCTTTGCACGTCTTGCAATTATAACAAACAATGATTTGATAAACACTGACAGCAGCACAATCCATACTGCTTTCTGACACTCCCTTTATTTGCAGAGGATCTATCTTGAAGGTGTTCTATTAACGGTTACACAGATATGCTCATCCAAGAGAAATTGCCCACCCTAATTCGGATTCTTAAAAATGTACCAGGCGTAATATGTCGCTGCAAGTGTGATTGTATATTTACGATACTGAACATAGTAGCTCAAATCCTCTTGTTATGCTCAAATCATACAGCTTATGATCATCATCGTATCCGCAATCAGCTGCCGTGTAACGTACCCCTTGCGGAAGTTGAGATTTTATTGCGAGTGGAGTATGCATACGGTCCTACTCTCCTCTTCTTCCTGTGGCGCGGAGGACAAGGTGTCAGTCCTATGAAGTGTAGAATGCTAATTAAGATGGATTCTGAAGTATTTGTTGCAGGATTTTTTATTCTATGCATTCACCAACGAAAGTCACAGATAAAAGAAACAGACAATAATGATACCCGATTTAGTTGCAAATGTATTTTCAATGATCCAACCTATTAAAAGAATACATACAATTCAAATATCAATCATTCCAAAATCCACGCGTCATTACATACTGTCTTTCGGCTTCATATATATTTCGATATATCACTTCATCATCGATATAATTACGAAGAATACGAGCTGCAGTATCTGCACCGATTCCATAACCAGCTAATACGATCAATGCTCTTCTACCGAAATTATTGATAAGTGATGCTACTTTCCACGCACGGTCAAATTTGTGGTTTTCATCTGTGGATAATTTGCTTCCCGTGAGTCTTTTCACAATAATTTTAGCCAAGTTATCATCGGACAAGAAAGTTGTCGTGATTAATTTAGATCGACACCTTGGGCAGGAAACAGTTTCTGGTATTTCATTTGTTTCCATAATTCGTTCCCACTTTCCACATCGAATGCAGATTAATTTATGCTTTGTTTTTTCTAGTCTTTCCTTTATAAGTTCAATAATACCTTTTTCAATGCTGAGTGGTGTCGCAGAGAATTTTGTCGAATGCTCAAGAATCGGCTTAGCTAATTCAGAGAACTCATCTATATCAAACCAATGAAGTTTTATATTTCCGTCTTTTAAACCCATTAAGGTTTTTTGTGTTTGTGAAATGTCATATTTATCATGTAGTAATTCTCTGACAGATTCTTTGCTGATCGGAGTCTTTGCGTATCTATCGTAAATCAAGCGGGCTGCTTTCTTATCATATAGTGCTTCTCTGCTAATCATACCAAATCTTTTTGCAACCATCCAAACTTTCCAGTTAATGTGGTGGGTTCCAGTAAATGAAGTGATAATAACCGCCTCAAAGTCGTAGGCGTCATTAAAACTGGATTCAACATAACCTTTTCGTATTTTTGCACTTGAAGTCAGCATAATTCTATAAGGATCAGACCTTGTTTCCACCATGTAACCTAGCTGGGATGATAGTATTGTTGATAGTAATGATGCTAAGGTATTATTTACTTTTGAGCCAAAGGTTGAGTGAATTACAACCATATTTCTTGCCATTGAACTTTCTACTACCATGTTTTTTGAATCCGGAACTACCTTTAATGAACTAATCGTGTCATCTATAATAGAAGTAGAAAGTTTTATCAATTTCTTCGCAGCCTGATTACGTATAACACCTACTTGTTCAGCAGTTTTATAGTCTACAGGGATCATCTCTCCAACCCAATACGGAATATTTATTGCTACGCCTTGTAACGGTTCAACATTTACTTGCATTCTGGCCTCATCAACTGAAATAATTCTCCACTGCGAGCCTTTCAATACAAAGACATTTCCTTTCTCTCCATAATCGCCTACAAACTGCTGGTCTAGCATTCCAATTCTCCGCTTACTAATGGAATCTACAACTTCAAACTTCAAAACATGTGGGATCATAGACAGATTCTCAAAATAATATTTATAGGCCTTTAGCCTTAGTCTATATGATTTGTCTTCCCTGTCGTACTTGATTATACGGTTAGCGTCAAGAAGAACAAGACACCCTTCAAAATCATAAAAACTAATTCTAGAGAATGGATATGCCCTTGTTATTAGCTCAAAGGCATCATCAAGTCTAATTAGACTTCTTGTTTGCAGCGCCAACCCCACTAGATGATGAGCTACAACATCCAAAGATCCATTATGCATTAACTGCTCTTCAATTGATCGTCTTTTCATTCTTCTGACGATTGCAAGCGCCTCTATCTCGTCATCTGGATTATTTGTTACAATCAAACCTTTTGCGGAATTTCCATGCATGTGCCTGCTCCGACCAATCCTTTGCATTAATTTTGAAACTTGTCTTGGTGAACCGTAGTGGATTACAAGTTCTATTGAACCAATGTCTAAACCCAGTTCTAATGATGAAGTACAAACTACTACATCTACTAAACCTTCTCTTAATCTTTCCTCTGTCTCCTCCCGTACGTCCTTAGATAAAGATCCATGATGAACATCTACTTTGATATCATTTTGATTTTTCAAGATGGTGCCTATATATTCAGCTTCATCCCGCGTATTTGCAAATAGCAGTACTGAGCCCTCTATTTTATTTGATTTTATGTATTCAATCACAAAGCGAGCCACATTATTAATTGAACCCTTTACGAATTTAACATCAATATCGTATCTTCTTACAGAGTTATCTACAATGACTGCATATTTTCTGCTAGTTCCAGAAATGAACTTGGCTGCCTCATCTAAATTGCCCAAGGTTGCCGAGAGACCTATTCTTGTAACCTGTTGCAAACTCACCGCTTGTAATCTTTCAAGACCGACTGATAGATGTGCACCACGTTCATTTGAGACAAGTTCATGGACTTCATCAACTATGATCCATTGCAGATCATTTAGCGCATCAATCATTTTCTTACTTGTTAGTACTACTGCAAGTGATTCAGGCGTAGTAATCAAAATGTCAGGAGGACTTTCCATAATCCTCTTTTTAGCAATAGTAGTTGTGTCACCATGTCGAATTTCTATCTTTAGCTTTTCAGATTCAGCATATTTAATAATTCGTCTAAATACATCGTTATTCAAGGCCCTTAAAGGGGTAATATAGATTGCTCGAATCTTGCCTTGATGGTTTCCCTTATCAGTAGATAATATTTTGAAGACAGGCATTACTGCTGCCTCAGTTTTACCAGATCCTGTCGGAGCAACAAGTAAGCAATTAATTTTTCTTATAACAACTGGCAAAGATTTCTCTTGAATTGCCGTTAAAGAAGTGAAGCCCTCTCTTCTGAATTTTTCAATAGTTGAGTGATAAGCAGCTGTTACCCCATTATTCAATGGCAGAAGACGTTCCTTGTTGTTGTCGAGGATATTGTTTTGTTTTAGAGCTTGATCTTCCGTAAACCATTATTGCAAAGAGACCAGTGATAAACAGTCCCACTGCAACCCATACAAAGGAGTCAAAATTTATAATCATGTCAGTTGTCATCTACATTTGTCAAGCTAGTCAATGACAAATATATTCGTTTTAAACTGGTAGTCAAAATGTACGTATGACAATCCATTCTCCACGTTGAACTGCAATGACCTACTTCAAATAAATTGCATGAGTGGTTCATACCATCATCATGATACCTGCAACGGATAAGGATTATAACGATAGTTATAAAAGCAAGAGAAAATTCCTACAAGTGAGGAAGAAATATAACTCTAAAATCACCTGGTCAGTGAATGACTTTTGACCAGTAGGACTATTTGACCACGATGCTGGTTTTATCTATACTTTAATAGTAAAGAAGATGGATTCATGCAAACACAAAAATCACCAATCTATTTGAAAGCAATAACTATACGAGATATTAACGATATGCCCAGTATTAAGGATGAGGTCAAGAAAGACATAATTCTTATTTTACGAGTTACACCATTAGCACAAAAAGACGTTGAAGAGCTTCGAAAGATAATCGAAGAACTTTACAGATACGTTCGGTCGACCGGTGGAGATATTGCCAGATTGGGTGAAGAGCGAGTTGTAGTGACACCTCCAAGTGTTAAAATCTGGCGCGAATCTTATGATTTGAAGTAATTTTCCCAATAATCCTTTTTGATAAAAAGGCAATATTATTCCTCATCATAATAACCGGTTAACGGAAATTAACGGAAATAATCATAGTAATTTTATTGCCTCTTGTACTAATGGGTGCTGAGTTTGTATTTTGAATATCTTGTTGATTGAGCTGGCTAAATTCTGTATTTTGTTTCGCTCTCCATGATTAACTAATACTCGTTGGAGCTTTGGTCTAAGTCTATTAATATAGGCTATCAATTGATTATAATCGCTATGCGTATTGAATCCCCAAACCTTCTCAATCTGACAATTGATTTTGATGTTTCGATTATTAATGGTTACTTGCCGGCTTCCATCTAGAATAATCTTCCCCGGTGTCCCCGCTGCCTGAAATGATGCTAGAATTAACTTATTTTTAGGGTTGTCAGAAATTTGTCCAAGATATTCTACTGACGGCCCGCAAATTAACATTGAAGAGGGAGCTAGAATTATTGCAGGCTCTTCCTCCTCTAGGGTTTCGGATTCAATGGTTACAAATTGTTTTGAGCGGAAAGGATTTTCTTCACCTCGCAGAATTATATGCTTTATTTCTTTTGAGAGGTATTCTGGATAGGATTCATATATAGAGGTAGCATCAGTAATGATCTTCTCAACCAATACTTTCGTCTCGGTAATTTTGCCAGTTTTCATATACCTATTAATTGATAAAATAAGCTCTTGGGACAATCCAATTGATGACACTGGAATCAAGACCTTTCCATTTTCCAAAATAGTCTTGTTTATGCTATCAATAAGATGTATATCCGTCTCCCCACGCTGCGGAAAAACATCTTCCTTACCGCCATATGTACTTTCAATGATTATGCTCTCAACTCTGGGAAAATTCCATGAGGCATTTTCGAGTGAAGACGTTTTCCCAAATTTTATATCCCCCGTATAAACAACATTGTGATCTCCGTTTCCAATGTGTAAATGGATTGATGCAGAACCTAAAATATGGCCAGAATTACTAAGCATAAGTTTTACATCTGGAGAGATATCGGTAACGGTTCCAAAGCTAAGAGGAATTGTATGCATTATTACGTCGTCTATATCTTTGTCAGAATATAGTTTTGTGTCAGTATTCCTAATATACTCTCTTTGCAACAAATTCATTAGTGGTAGTGTGGGCTCTGAACAATATACTGGCCCTCTATATCCATACTTGAATAGCGAAGGCAAGAAACCTGTGTGATCAAGATGGGCATGGCTCAAAACTATTGCATCAATCTCATTAACTCCTAATCCAGTAATATCGAATCTTGGTAAGCTGATTAATGGATCTTTGCTTGATACATTGATCCCGCAGTCAAGTAAAATTTTGCTTTCATGTGTAGACAGTAACATGGAAGAACGTCCTATCTCTCCAAAGCCGCCTAGCGTTATTAAACTAGCTTCTGTCATTTCATCGAGTTTTGATCTGAAAATCTTCTCTCCAACTTCTTTGTAAAAGTGAATTCGCTTATTTGCTGTATTATAGAGAATTTGATGGATACTTCTAACGGTAGACATTTCTTGAGGAGCTTTTCTAAATCTTATTTTCCATCCTGTTTTTTCCACAAGGTCAATGCTATCAAAATCCTCACCTGTGTTGACAAGTAATGAAGGTTTTTCGACGAATATCAGAATCTCTCCTAATGCCTGATCAAAGAAAGTTTCAATCATACCCGCCTCTTTGGGAATAGCCTTGTTCAAAATTTCAATAGATTCCTCTTCCGATTTTCGTATTGATTCGTCTGTACGAACAACAATTCTTTTCTTTATTGTATTTACCATATTAGAAACGACTTGGGCATTCTGTATTAGATAGCTCGGGTTCTTAGAATAAAGAGCAATTCGTGGACCCTCATACTCAACTTTGGTAAGTCCAGACTCACTGGGAAGACTGTGCAGTATTACTGCCATAATATTTTGGCTTGCAGATTCATGGGATTTATATTGCATATAAATTCAAACACGGAATATTGAGTTATTAATTAACACAGAATGAATCATACCAGATAATACGTTTCTCGATGAGCAATTCCATTTAAAGAATGTTTCGTTTTAACGCCAAGATCAATGAACAAACAAATAAAATATAGACGAATTTAGTTAGTAAACATTAAAGTTGAAATACTAAGTCGATTTATACTATCTTACTGATATAGTTTGGAAAATAGAGATTCGCGTGCTAGTGGTCAAAGAGGAGGATATGGAGATAGCGGAAGCACTGACGGTGGTTACCGCAGCGGAGGAGGATATGGAGGAAGAGGACGTGGTGGTTTTGGAGGTCCAAGGCCATTCAGACCCGCGCCAGTCAAAGTAGGGGAAGAGTTTGAAGTAAAGATTGAATCTATGAGCAAAAGAGGCGATGCCGGTGTAGCGAAAGTGGAGGGCTTAGTGATCTTTGTAGCAGGTACAAAAGTTGGAGATACTGTTAAAATAAGAATTACAAAGGTTGGAAGAGGATATGCTACTGCCGAAATTGCAAGCCAATCTGAAAGCGCCAGCACTGGGACAACAATAGCACCGGTAGAAGAGGATGAACCATCGGCAGAAAAGGATGAACCAACAACTGATGATCAATAAGGCTTGAGATCAAGGAATACAAGGTGGAGCTTACGTAGTTAATTTCTTATTCTTTTATTAGTGTATACTACCAAGATTAAATAAATCCCACTCGTACGGTCTTTTGATGAGCTTGCCGCCTACTCATTTAATGGAATTGCCGCGGAAGATACTGATAGGGGACGGAGTAATCTCCCAACTTGGCTCCTTTATTATGGATCTTGATGATAATGCCTCAAAGGTTGCAATTATAACAGGTAACAATGTTAAAGCAAGGGCAGGCATGCCCTGCAAGTCATCGTTTTTTGAATCTTCTTTACAAGATTCATGGTACATTGTCAACGATGCATCCATGGATTCAGTAAATAAACTACAAATCAAGATTAGGGACTCTATTCCAGATTTTATTATTGGTCTTGGTGGCGGACGCTCTGTTGACGTAGCCAAAATGACTGCATTTAAATTAAATAAACCATTAGTTAGTGTGCCTACTTCGGCCTCCCATGATGGAATATCTAGCCCATTTGTTTCAATAAGAGGCACTGATAAGCCACATTCAGTCAAAGTAAATACACCGATCGGGGTACTAGCCGATACTCGCCTACTTTCTGAAGCACCAATGCGATTGTTGGCAAGCGGATGCGGAGACCTTGTTGCAAAGTTAACCGCAGTTAAAGACTGGGAAATTTCAAGGGATGAAAAGAACGAATACTTTGGAAGCTATGCTGCCAACCTTGCATATATGAGTGCAAAAATTATTTTAGATGATTCACAAAAATTACTTCAAAAAAATGGATTTGGTGTTAGAACAATTGTGGAGGCGTTAATCAGTGCAGGAGTTGCAGCCTGTATTGCAGGAAGTAGTAGACCATGTTCTGGAGCAGAACATCTCTTTAGTCATGCACTAGAATATATTGCAGGTCAGAACTGTGGATTACATGGCGAACGTGTTGGTTTGGGTACTATTATGATGGCCAAACTACATGGTCTTAATTGGGAAAGAATAGTTGAAACATTGGAAAATGTTGGTGCTCCAACAAAGGCAGAGCAGATCAAATTAAATGAAGACCAAGTAATCAGATCGCTACTAACTGCACAGTCACTTAGACCTGATAGGTATACAATTCTTAGCAAATTAAAACTAGATAAACAATCCGCATTGGAGCTGGCTAAATCTGTATATGTCATTTAAGGAACGTTTAAAACCAATAGTAAAAACCTTCAAGTAAATATTTTAAAGTTATTTGAATATTCCTTACTTATTCAAGATTAATTGAAAGCATGTTTCCATCTATTTCGTCTTCCAGTTTATACTGAGTGGATGATGAACCAGATCTTAATTTCACATTAAACGTAACTTTAGAAGATGGAGGATTCAAGGTTGATTCATTTGATGAGCCTCTAATAGCATTAGAGAATTTGAGATCATCCGACCTGTTAATCTTAAATATTAAAATGCCAAAGATATATGGTTTTAAATCATATGTAGATAGGTAATAAAATAGGATCCAGATGTTGACATCTAGAATATAAATCCCGAAGAGAGATATTTCGAATTTTTAGTTATGCAGGCTTATTTTCAATAGTAGTGTTTACTGGTTTTTCTTCAGGTTTTGATTGTTGTTGTGATTGTGGCGGTGTTGATTGCTTGTAACTTTCAATGAATTTGATATTATTCAAGGTAGTTACAAATTTGAAGATATCATTTGCTACTGCGCGCTTGATAACTTGCAATCCTTCAGATAGAAAAGTTTCTTCTGACAATTCGATTTCTAAAACTGATTCTTCAAGTTTGAATCTTATCTTTTCTTCATCAATCGGCAATCTTCTTTTTATTAAAGACATTATCTTATCGGTGTCGTTCTCAAGCTTCTTTAGTATGTCAACGTCATATGACAAAGTTCGTCCTGCAAACCTATGATTAAAGTCAAGCTGAACTCTTCCGGATCCTATATGTCTGACGATTCCCGGACGCTCAAACATTTCAACTATATCGCCTACCTTTACGTCGTCTGCTTTCTCACCTAACTTTCGCTGTGGAACCATCCTCACCTTATTTGGATCCCTCTCACCAAAGCCTTTGTCAGGAGTAATTTCAATGCTTAGTTTATCACCCAAGTTAGCACTTGCTAAAGCCTCATCTAATCCTTTTAGAACCCATCCTTCGCCAATAGATACGAGCCTCGGCTCATACCTGCGAGTTGGATCGTAGAGATCAGATTTTCTGGCCTCCTCTTCATTAGTGGTTTCGAAAATTTCATTAGTATCCTTAACTTTGGCAGTATAATCTACTAATACAAGGGAACCTTTCTCCAGAGTCATGAAATTCGCTATTGAATTACCTTATATTAAGTTTAATTAGATATACATTGAATTTTAATAGCACCATCACACTAGAGGTTTCATTTTTTCTAATGCAACAGTGGTTACTTCGGGATTTGCCCTTAATCCAAGTATATTAATTGCAGATGCAATAGACGACAGAGTTCTCATCACATGATATCTATTGACTTCTCCCATGGACCCGACTCTGAATACTTTACCTTTTAGATCGCCGAATCCGCCTGCAACAAGGACCTTGAACTGTTCTGACAGCAATCCTCTGAATTTCTTGTCGTCCATTCCTGGTAGATAGTTAACTGCTATTACCACATTGCTTCGAGCATCTGGTTTTGCAAATGGCGTCAAGCCCATTGCATTTAGACCTGCATAGAATGCTTCTGAACATATTCTGTGACGTTCAATTCTTTTATCTAGTCCTTCTTCTAGAATTATATCAAGTGCTTCGTTGAATGCATAGAAGAGAGAAAGAGATGGAGTGAATGGCATTTCAAAATTTTCTTCATAATACTTAAAATAGCGTTTTAGATTAAGATATTGAGTTGGCGGTGGGTTAGACTGCATATGTTTCTTTGCTCTTGAGCTAATTGACATCGGTGAGACGCCAGGTGGGGCAGCTAATGCCTTTTGTGATGCAGTGACGCAGATGTCTATATTCCATTTATCAACTGGTAGTTCGTCACCGCCTAAAATTGAAACAGCATCTGCAATAAAGAATGCACCACTTCTGCTACATAATTCTCCTATCTTATCCATATATCTGAGTGTGGTACCAGTAGATGTTTCATTGTAAACTGCATAGATTGCCTTGACATCCTTATTTTGATCAGCAGCTTCCTCGATTTTTTCAAATGGAGGATTTTCACCATACGGTGCCTTAATTCTGATTGCCTGACCTCCCCAACTATCAATTAAATCTGCCAGCCGCGTGCCGAATTCACCATTAACAGGAATAATTGCCTTGTCACCTTTCTTAATTAGGTTAATGACGGATGCTTCTACTACTCCAGTTCCAGACGTAGTCAGTAAAATGATTTCACCATTTGTTTGAAATACTTTTTGTGTCTTTTCGACAATAGTCTTATACAACACACGAAAATCATCACTTCTGTGATTGATTATAGGTGCAAGCATTGCATTCATAACTCTGTTTGGTACGTTTGTAGGACCAGGAAGCATAACCAAATATTCCATGCTATTTCTTCAATTACACCACACATACTCGCCGATATTTATAATTACTTTGATCAGTAAAGATGATAAAACTCTCTAGAGACATCTACCATGTTATGAAAGAACGCCAAGCTAAACTTTTGGAGTATGCCGGTAGAATTGGATATAATGCTGTAGTTGCATTTCAACCTGAAAATGTATTTTATCTCACACGCTTCTGGGGAGAAGCAGTTGCCATTTGTATGGACAATAAAACTAAATTAATTGCACCTGCATTAGAGGTAGATAGGGCTCAACAGTCGTCATTCAAGGACTGTGAGATTATTCCAACAGAAAGAGGCAGAGACATGATTTGTACACTTATCTCCGAAATCAATGGAAAAGTGACATGTACAGACTGTAGTGATTATTATACTATCGAAAATATCCAAAATAAAGTTGGTAGAAAATCATTTGTGATCAATAACGAACTATTCTTTCAAATTCGACAAATCAAAGATGAAGAAGAAATCAAAACAATCTCAAAAGCAGCTGAAATTTTGGATATTCTTTATCAAGTCTGCATCGAGGAGATCAAAGTCGGATTGTCAGAACGTGATTTGCAAGCAAAAATAATTTTCGAAGCTATGAAAATGGGTGCAAATCCGCCATCTTATAGATCAACATTAAATCCCTTAATTATTGCCGGAGGTCCAAATGGCGCTTTACCACATGCGGAAATCTCTGATCGTAAATTCATGATAGGCGATATGATTGTTGTAGATTTCACTTTGAGATATTTTGGCTATATTGCTGATGCAACCAGAACTTTTGCCCTAGTTTCAGTTACATCCGAAATGAAAAAGATATACGATATTGTTAAACAATCCCAGCAGGCAGGAATAGATGCAGTGAATGATGGTGTCATGTGCGGTCAAGTTGATGCTGCATGCAGAGATCTGATTGGGAAATACGGCTATGCCAAATACTTTGTCCATTCAACAGGACATGGAATTGGTCTTGATGTTCATGAACCACCATGGCTGCGTATGAAAAATCAAGAACTATTGGAAAAAAACATGGCAGTAACAATCGAACCAGGAATATACTTAAAAGATAAATTTGGCGTAAGGATTGAAGACAGTGTTATAGTCAACTCTAATAATGGAAGAGTAATGAATCTTAATGCATTCACAAAAGATCTGATCGTACTTGGTTAAGGTTCATATACTCTTGTCTTTAAGCTAACATTTTCAAAGATGTATATAAATTATCAATAGTGGCGACCTTGAAAATTCGCGTAAGCCTAGTTTTATACAATGCTAGAAAATTGAACTGAGTTAAATGACTTGAGTTAATGCTTTTACGTTTATCTTGGAGTTCCGAAAAGCAATAGATCATGAAGCTAATGACTTGGCCTTGTGAATATAACACTCAATTGGCAAATTATTATGATTCCCAGTTACCCGCAAAAGGTATAGACTTTTTTATGACCGATTTAACAGTATAATTATTCAATTTCATCTCCTCTAGTTTAGAGTTACTAAAGCTGAGCGCTAAACTTTTTTGGAGAAGCGCTGAATCCGGATTCTATCTGTGCTATGCCTTCTACGCTCCATCTTATCTGCTTTGCTGCTTCGGGATTTGATAACATTCTCTTGAGAATTGAGGTATTAGCGTTTGAGGATGTTAATAGAAATGATGATTTCAATGTTGAATAGGAATTATAATAAAGCTGGGGTCTTCCATTAAGTGGAATATCTTCATATGACAAAGTACCATTGCCTAATGACTTACCATCTGCAAATAACTGGTAGTCAATCCTTGACGTTGTCAATGTCTGTTGAGTCGGATTATATACATTAAAATAGACATTTAACTGGGCTTTTTGACTAGCGTTTGTAATGTCCTGAGGCACTGCTTCTACCTTTGAAAGTTTTATGGAAAGCTTATTTAGATCGGCTGGAAGTGTAATGGTGAGAATCAGCGGAAGTAGAATGATTATGATTGCAATCGCTGCAATTACTCCAACAAGAATAATCCTGCGCCTACTTAGAAACATAGAATTGTTCAACGCTAGGTGGACAAATAGTGAATTAAAACCTTTCTTCTATCAGTATGAATAATATATCATGATGAGCTTCTAGTTAGAGGATGGTTCTTGCTGATAGCTTGATCATATGGTTGCATCTAACTTGTGCTTCGATATGGGTGGGGGGATCAATTTTCGTTGGCATCGTTCTTTCACCTATGCTCAAAATCATTACAATTACAATAGAAGAACGTGTTGCGCTTATGATCAAAATTGGCAGGCAATTTAATAAGATAGCAATGCCATCGTTTGGGATTTTAATAATAACAGGCATTTATAATTCACGTTCTTTCTTTGGAAATCCAAGTGCATTTCTCGGAACTGAGTATGGAATAATTCTTTTGATCAAAATTATTCTAGTTATAGCAACTCTTTCGACGTATGCTATACATGTTCGAATCCTCAATACTGAAACAGAAAGAAAACTCACAGTAGGAAATGCTGGCAATATATATGTTCAATCTATTCGATCAAAAATAATTTCGCTTGGCAGAATTACAGTTATTCTATCAGTCTTAATACTTTTATTTGCATCATTACTTCATAGCGGCGGTGGATTATAACAACATAATTTTAAATATAGTTATTACTCTGTATTAAGGTGTGATGACACTAACCTGCGCCGATCGCCTATTCAGCGAAATGACGAGATGCACCTCGTCTGATACATATATAAATCTATATACATAGATTCACATTCACATGTTCGCTATCGATTGCGGTGTGTGAATGTAGGTGCACATACTAAGAAAGAGCTGCTGTTTATTACTGCTTCATTAGAGAGATTACAGTTTTAGCAATTTCAGAACTTCCGAATAACAAAACAATTGATTGATCCTTTTTTTTCCTGAACGGATTTAATTCCATTATATTGAGTTGTCCATCAATCAAAAATTCTAGCTGTGTTGAGTTCTTTGTAACGTTCACATTTCTGATTCCGAATTTTTTTCTCATGAGGCTGTCAGGATTACTATGGTCAAGTAGTGTTAATTTATGTACTGCATCTACAAATGAGTTAAATAGTGTAAAGATCGGATCTACTGTTGAACTATTTTCTGTGATTGTGCCCCATTTTACTCTACTTTCTGGAGTAGATGCTAGATTATCAAAAGTTTTTACAAAGTCTTCAAATACAGATTCCACAGTAACATCAACTGCATGATCATTTAATCTAATAAAGTATGAAGTAATCTTTTGATCTGTAAATTCCATTCCTTTATATTTTATATATAACATTGGTTGACCATATTTTACAACATATACTTCACAGCCAGATATTTGTTTTGCCAAACTTACAAAATAGTCTCTGGCTAAAGTATTCTTAAATGTAGAATTCATTTTGGAAACTATCATTAGCTTGATTAAATCACGGATAAAATTGTCAGCGTATTTTCGAAATTCTTCGAAATCATAGCGTATCTCTTCTGTCACCAAGTCCTATAGGCTATGACTACTGTGCAAATAAGCTTTCTATAATTTTTACCTTGCTAGTAAGATATATTATTGCGAAGGAAGGAGTATGAAACCTTCCTGCAGGCGATACATGATACATGTGACAACTTCTAGTACAAGCATAAACTCCATGAACGTCTATGCTAATATAAGGATAGAGAGTCAGTACAAAGTTACAATTAGCACCCTGATTTATAAGAATGTAGCGGATATCAAATAACATCAAATAGGATTTTTACTAACTAGCTGCCGCTTCAACAGTAATTCCAGGAACATCCCCCAAATATAACGAATTAGTATTCTGATTGTACTTAAGATTGGACATTGTAAGCACCTTAAAACCATTATCATACAAATACTTCATTTCTGCATAGACAGGTCTGGACTCAGAGGCTTGTAATCAATCTTTGATTCTCATTGGAATATATAAGCAGACAGTAATATAAATTTAATATTTTTGAATCTTTAATACACGAAGCCGTAAATACTATAGTACAAAAATCATTTTTGATAGACTATTAATAATTATAGGGTCTATATACTGACAGGCTTTAATGGTTTGTACGGGTCGGTTCGGGCCTATTATAATGGGTAAATTCACATTGGTAGAAATATTTGGAGTGAACACAGCCGAGACGTACATTTTAGATACACACGTAATATTTTTTACAACCATATGAATATGCATAAGTAGCCATTGTATGCTAACAATAACAATTTTATATACACCCCTACCAATGAAAAAAGAATCAATAGCAACATTTCACACTTCATGATAAAACACGGAATTACAGATTATTCTCACCTTTTGCAAAAGTCCACTGAAAATATTGGGTGGTACTGGAATGCGGTCAACGAGGACCTTGACTTAGAATGGTATAAAGAGTATGACCAACTTTTTGACTCATCAAGCGGAATTCCATGGACAAAATGGTTCATAAATGGTAAATGCAATATAATCGCCAACGTAATTGATAGACATGCAAAAAATCAACCAGATAAGATTGCCTATATTTTTGAAAATGAAAGAGGAAATATTAGAAAAGTCTCATATAGAAAGCTTGAGACTGAAGTAAACATACTTGCTTGTGCTTTAAATGATGCAGATATTAAAAAGGGTGATATTGTTGCGATTTATTTACCAATGATCCCTGAAGCGTTCTTTTCAATTTTTGCCTGCTCTAAAATAGGTGCAGTACATACAACGATCTTTTCTGGATTTAGCGGCAAAGCTTTACATTCACGACTTAGGAACTCAAATGCAAAGATGCTAATTACATCAAATAAAATGCATCGACATTCTGATGATATCAACCTTAAAAGTCAGTGGATAGATGCAATAAAAAATACAAATGTTTCTAAAGTTATTGTGGTAGGAGATGATGGAGAGGGAGAAAAAGAAGACGATTGCAATAACAAAATAATTAACTACAAAGAGTTTGTAAAAGAAGCAAAGTCAAATGGAAAACACTGTGATACAGAGATTATGGATTCAGAAGATCCTCTATTTATTCTTTATACATCAGGCACTACTGGTGAACCGAAAGGTACTATTCAGGTGCATGGTGGTTTTACTGTAGTTGCTGCTCAGCAAACTGCCTTTCTGATTGATATGAAACCAACTGATACTTTATTTTGGTATGCCGATATCGGTTGGATTACCGGTCAGACATGGGTTGTATACGGTAGCCCTATGATTGGAGGTAGCGCTCTAATTTATGAAGGTACCCTTGACTATCCAAAGCCAGATACATGGTGCAGATTAATTGACAAACACAAAGTTACAATTTTTGGTGCTCCTCCTACAGCAATCAGGATTTTTATAAAGAATAACATATCGACAAACAATTACAATTTTTCATCATTGAGAATTTTGGCGATGACTGGAGAGTCAATAAACAAGGAGGCTTGGATATGGTATTTTGAAAATGTGGGTAAAAAACGATGTCCAATAATTAATTTATCAGGCGGTACAGAAATTGGAGGAGCTATCCTTAGTTCTTTACCGATTACGTCTTTGAAGCCTTGCACAGTAGGCTATCCTGTTCCTGGATTTGATGTTGACGTTTTTGATGATGCGGGTAAGCACACCAACAAAGGTTACTTGGTAATCAAGAAACCTTGGCCATCAATGACTAGAGGAATTCTAAATGATCAATACAGATTTATTGAAACGTACTGGTCAAAGTACAAAGATGTATGGTATCATGGCGATCTAATATTTGTAGATTCTAATGGATTATGGTACATACATGGGAGAACCGATGATATCATCAAGGTATCCGGACATAGGATTGGACCAGCGGAGATCGAAGCTGCGGTTACATCCCATCCTTCAATAGCAGAAGCCGCAGCGATAGGAATACCAGACAAAATAAAAGGCGAGTCAATATCCATATACGTAATTTTGAAAACTAAGCCACCATCAGCTCATATAACAAATAACGATATTCTAAAAGATGAAATTATCAAGACTGTTGAAAATACTATCGGAAAGTTCGCCTGTCCCAAACAAATTAAATTCGTCTCTGATCTGCCCAAGACCAGAACAGGTAAACTTGTCAGGCGATTAATTAGGGCAAAAATATCAAATAGTATAGAAGATCGGGATTTAACAATGATCGAAAATCCAACATCACTTGATAATTTTTGAGCATATAATTTCTAAGTGGTCCAATAGGTAGTTGGGATGAAAGTATGTCTTTATCGTTTATCTTTCAGGCTTTTTTGCAGATAATTATCATCATATTCTTACACGACAGCAACCAGAAAAAGCAAAAGTAGTAGAGGAGTGTCATACGGGCAGAGAGCAATAGATCGGCCCATGATCAGTATCGTGCTATTAATGACGCACTTCTTCTGTGTCTCCTCTACTACTGCTATTGGCAATGGTACTTGTTTAATTATTAAATATTAACCAGAATGAAACCTAATTTTTTAACTTTCTGTCTTTCATTGGATAATTTGTATAATGATTGCTATGTATTTATCTACCTATTTATAACCATCAGAATAATAGTGCCATAGTTATAATGGATAAGATCACGGAACTATTTATTAGTTCACTTCGGTTACACTGTCATATCCAACGTGTTGTAGTAACGCCCTCCTTAGCGTGTTTATTTATAGACTATATGCATGATGAAAACTTGAATACTATATCAACTTTCGGAATACCCATATGGAAAAGGCATTAACGTATATACAAAATATGTACATTGAAAAAAATATGAAGTCATTAGACTTCTACATATAGAGTATCTTTTTCTACGCTGACTTTGAAAGACTGTTCTGGCTTTAATTTTTGTGGGAACCATTTTAGATTACCTGTCGCGATATCCCATTTTGCACCATGCCAAGGACAGGTCAACTCCGTACCATTAAGTTCGCCTTCATGTAGCTCAGCTCCAGCATGATTGCAAATATCACTCATCGCATAATAATTTCCATTTACATTTGTAACTAGAATTTCTTTTCCACCCGCTGTTACATGAGTTAGTTTTCCTTCACCAATATCAGAAGTTTTGCCCACAACAACTCTCGCCATGAAATTCCTATTAAAAGTGCCATATTTTAAGTAACAGCATTTACTGTCGTAATTGTATGCTGATCCTTATATCTTTTTAATTCATATGCATTCAAAATGAAAAATGTATATTATTTTTATGGTAGTATGTTGTGTCATCCACATAATATACATCTGTTACCACGAATGGTAATCTATATATATTCATACTACCAAATCGGAAATTTGAATATTTTTGGATTTGAGACCTAAAGGTGTGGATGTTATTAACAGATAAATTTTCCTTGTTGCTCAACTCATTTGATCTTAAAGGAGTCCATCATTTTTTGTATGATCGGCAAATAATAAGAATATTTTGCTGCTTCTGCTGTATACATGATGATATATCCTTTATTGTCTTTTACTGTTAAAGCCTCCATGACTTTGGTATCATTTTGTCCCTCATTATACTTGTAAACTATTTTATGAGCCGGATTACCTGCAAGCGTAGAAGTTGTGTTAGACTCTGACTTTATAAAATCAAAATTTGGTAAGTTTTTTGTCAATATTGATGTGAAGTGCGAAAGAACGAATCCTTCAAGCGAGGTTTTTTGATAGATCATCTTCCCAAAAAATCTGGTAAATTGATGCAATATGTTAGTGGCGGGTAGATTATGAATATATATGTGAAGTGCTGCAACATCTTCTTTTTGTAAATGACTTTCTGAAAACGATTTGAATTCAACAATATGTTTATCAGAATTTGCTTCAAAACCTTGTGGTTCTACTTTTTTCCAATCGGCAGGATACTGTATTTCTATGTCGTGAGTAGGATTTTCGTATATTAGGAAATTGCTTTTAGTTTCCTTATAGTCAGCAGCTGTTGATTGAGGATGGCTTTTAGTGTGCGAGGAACTCTGCGCCGCTGCTAGTTGAGGAATGTATAACAATATATTAGCAATGGATAACCAAGAAAATACTACTAATACGAACAGAATTACAAAATATGAGGATGACCGCCTTGTGATTTCTACTGGTTTTTGTTTTATATGCATATGAGTAATAATGATTTTTAATTTTAGACCTGAATATAATATATTCCTTAACATGGTTAACTTAATATCATAACACCCTTGTATCTAAATTTTATAGTATAAACAAAAGAAAAAATACCGAAAATAAAACTTCCAGTTACATTGACCCGTCAAGATGTTGATTGGAAGTATTCCTAATGTCGTCGGCAAAGATACCATCTTATATCTAAGAAAAAGTCCAGAAAAGCTTCAATTGACCCTTGTCAGACATGTATTAATGGTGTTTTGTACGACGACCTTGTGCCCCGTTTTCCCATAAACGATGGCTGTAGAAGTGACGGCAATGGAAATGGCTGGAGACAGATAGCCTTTCCCCTTCCTTCTCTGAGCATTTTGATTTGATGTCCAAATATTATTGCATGGTATGATTTAAGAGCTATTATTACTCATTTTTTGAAACATTTTATTAATATTTTATCTAGTCTCTAATTGATATAAATATGGTGTACATATTATCAAATGTTTTTATCAGGACATATTACTGTCATGATGATAAGACAACCTTGAGCATTGTATTAACAATAATACTGATTGCATTAATTGCTGTTTTTACTATAATTCCTTGTGAATTATGACTCATAATAGAATCGGCTTGACTTTATACTATTCTATCTACCTCATAACCGTCAGAAAAGGGACAACATCGTCACAAATCAGACATGAGGGGTGAATTTTGGAGATATTGAGTCTGATACATTAAAACAAAAAACATGATAATATCACTGAAACTATCTACTAAAATCCAGACTGGTTGGAGAACTAAGAAATCACCGTTGAATTAGAATTTGTTTTTAAACTGTTTTATTGCCTGTATAAGAATTTACTAAACCCATATGGCTATAAAGGTAAAACCTAAACCTAAATGTGTATTATTCTTAAACGGCTGAATAGTACTGAATTGTGATTTATTAGAAAATGCGTTCAAAATTGATATCTTCTACTTATCAGTCGGTAATTAAAATGACTTATTAAACAAGTTATGCCTTGCTAACAGATTTATAGTACCGTAGAATTTCTTTTGTTCCATGGCAAGATTTGTTAGAAAAGAAGACAAGGGTCCGATGGAAGTCAAAGTAGGAAATGAAAGTAGATGGATTTGT
>DATDFS010000050.1:0-19354 GCA_036522495.1 Nitrososphaeraceae archaeon
TATAACTGGTGATTGTATAATGGATAGCACTCTAAATCCAGCAGTGAAACGACAGCTGCTGTTTATAGGAGCCAGTCTTGGGATCAGTCTGGTATTGACCTACTTCTTTGGCTTTCTAGTAGGGTTTGCACTGAATATTGCGATCTTCCTTGGACTCATCTTCTACATAAGAAAAAAACAAACGCGGGGATTAAGATCTCTTGGATTTAGTGATGAAAGAATAGGGGGAGGATATACAAATTCAGGTACAGGACTTAGGTATATTTGTCTATCTTGTGACGCTGAGGTTAGTGGCCCAAGATGCCGTAGATGCGGATCAAAAATGAAGAAGCCGGTCTTTTAATTTTTTCTAAATATATTTATTTCAATTGTTTTAACTTACCTTATAATATTGTCCGTACATAAAAAGCTCCTGCTTTATCCGTATTTAGTCGATTGTGCTCCTGTTAATAACTGTACAGTGTGGCTCATACGCAGGTAACGCATACAGGTAACGTCTACAATTTTAAGAATCTATTATAGTATTGGACTTTTCTTTTATCTCGATATTATTCATAATATCTATTAAAAGAACACCGAACAGAAGAAAAGTAAAAAAGCTGGTATGAATAGATTATTTTTCTTCAAATGCTTGCCTTGTAGCCGTTCTTGCAATAGACTACACCGCTGACAGTTCTGTTTCTCTTTTGTCAATAATGGGATCAATCCTTTTCTGCATACTTCTGCAACTAGCTTTCCCTTCATATTCACAAGACCTTAAAATCTAATGGAGTTGTTGTCGATGTATCTGTATACAAGGATCTTATAATGCTTGCCCGTTTTGCATTTAAGATAGCGTCATTGATACTATCAGAGATATTTGTTAGTAACAGATATAATTTGCTGTAACTACGAAATATCAGCATCTTTGGGAACAGGGATTATATGATGTGACAGATGACTTAACTAACCCTAAAACATCTCTTAATATACTTAACATATCAAGAACATAATACCCGCTTCCTAAGAATTTGTGTCAGGTTCATCCATAGGTTCAACTGTGGAATTTAAAGTCCTCCCTGTTTATCGTCATCTATTGATTAACAATGATATCTGGAGTTGATTTGCTTCATCGAAGCTCTTGCTCTTTGATTGCCAGTGATGAATGGAGCCTTAAGCATTCGCTAGGATTATATTCATCAATGTTGGAAATGTGTTCTAATAATTTTATGAGCAAGACATGTGACATTGAAAATCAAAAAGAAGATGAAAATCATTTAGAGGAAATAAAAAAGGATAACATAGAGGCTGCGAGAAAACAACGATCAAAGTTTAAAGCTACGGCTACAGAAGAAACAAACTCTGATCAAAAATGATACGTGTATACATTAAATGACTACCATTTATTTTGATGACCTTTAATTCCCACACAGTCATAGCTATTTGCTGATAATCCACGATTATGTCACATAACATAATAAAACCGTCAGAGAGGATATTGCCAAATATTTTACGAGATTTAAAGGGGGCTTTGCTAGAATTTAAAATGAAGGAGGAGGACCCACCCACATCTAAAAGGAATTCCAACAGGAAAAGCTTCTCATTATATGCCCTGTTGCTTTAATTCAGGTATTAGATTAAAGTTTTCATCACTCTTGTGTGTTTTCTCCTGGTTCATATCGGTAGCTCACTTGGCTCGATGATGATACTATTTAGACTGATTCATTCTTTTTTCATACGTCTCAGATATCTTTTGAAGCGCTTGGACTTCCTCTTTCACTGCAATCAAAAAATCATTTATATACCCATAGGATTTGATTTTTTTTAGTGTATCAAAAAACTCTTTGTTGTGAGCATTTTCAAGCTCTTTCGCTTTAGAGATGTATGATGCATCAAGTGCTGACATAATCAAACTTTGTTGAATTATCAATCTATTATACCGACTAGAAGCAAAGTAACGCCTGAAAACATTCATCCTTTCCTGAAAATCTATGTTGTCAAGTTCTTCCTGTCTTGGCAATTCGAAATGTCGCAAGTCAATCAACTATTTGTTTTCGATAATAATAAAGAATTAGTTACTTCATAATATGATCATTTTAGTTACTTCATCTATTGCTTAATTCATCTATTGGATTATCGGTGTGAATATGAAATCTTGTAGTTTTAGTTTTTTCTTTACTTTTTCCCTCCATCTTCCTTCGATATAATTTGGTCTGCACAACAAACCCCATTTATGATCATTATAACAATTGCAAACTAAATAATGATAATAATATGTAAGAATGTTAATAAAAAATATGGATTTACTTATAAAGAGGTTAATAACTTTACATTGCATTGACTATAGTGAGTATTTCGCTCAATGAGGAGATCCTTGGTGAGGTAGACAAACTGCAAAGTGCGCTCGGTTTTTCCGGCAGATCTGAAATTATTCGATCAGGAATCAGAAATCTGTTGGCAGAAGAGAGAGAAAGACAGGATTTAACTGGGTTATTACACGCCTTACTGTTAGTAATCCATGATGAGAAATCTGATGATCAAGTGACCGAAATTAGACATGAGTACGACGAATTAATCAACACACATTTACACAGTAAGATCGATAGAGACAGATGCCTAGAAATCTTCCTCATAAAGGGCGATGCAAATGAAATTAGAGAGATGACAAAGAAATTTCAGGCCAACAAAAAGATGGATCATATAAAATTGATCGCAATGTAAAAATGATTCTATTCTTCACAAGCCCGCTAGGTTTAGGCCATGCTACAAGGGATATCGCAATTGCTGAAAAGCTAGAGTCAATACGTAATGAAATACTCTTCATCACCGGTGCAGGGGCATTTGCTTTGATTTTTAAGAAAGGCTATTCAGCACTTGATCCTTATAAACCTCCAAACTTCCATACTCAATCAGGAGAACTCCAGCAACCTTTCAGATGGCTAATGGGATATCTATCTTATTACAAAAAATGTAAAACGATAGCGGAAAATGTTCTCAATAAACATGCTGGCTTGATAATCAGCGACGAGGATTTTGCCTCCATTGCCATAGCAGAGAAATCAGCGCGTAAGCGAGTTCTAATTACAGACATAGTAGAGACTCACTTCACCAGTGGCTTTGCATCAGTAGTTGAAAGAAGAATGAATAAAATAATGTGCAAAATGATAGACAAATGCACTCGCGTCATTATCCCTGATTATGGTGATGATAAAGACAATTTTGTATATGTTGGACCTATAGTTAGAGAGGTAAATGCGGATAGAACTACCTTACGTAGAAGATTCGGATTTAATAAAAAAACGATTGTACTCAGCACTGGAGGCACTGATGCGGGAAAATACCTCATTGAAAAGTCACTAGAAGCATACAGAAAACTCAGAAAAAAAATGGACATAGACCTTGTAATTGCCCCGGGACCCCTATTAGAACTGGCGAATGCTTCCGATTTTCGTAATGCAGGATTCGTAGAGAACCTGCATGAATATATCTATGCTTCAGATCTAGTAATCTCCCTTGCAGGGAGGTCAACCATGGATGAATCAATCGCGTATGGCGTACCAGGAATATTTATTCCGATAAAGAATCATTTTGAACAGGAGGAAGGTGCAAAGAGACTAGGCTACACCTATAAGGATATTTTTAGGATCGACACCCTTATCGAGGAGAAACTGGATTCACAAAGAAGCGTAATGGCAAATACTAACGGTGCAGACGAAGCTGCTAGAGTGATTCTGAAACTGCTTTGATTTGTTTAAGCACATCTATGCGTAAGAAGCTCCTTAGACCATTGTCATCCACCGACATATCAACTGTTGATCATTTCTCTACTTGTATCTCGATTATTTACCTTAGCACTGACTCCAGTATGTCTTTATCAAGAGTAGTCTAATTAACTCGAAGCACAAGAATAAACCATTTAAAATCTGAGTATTCCAAGCACGTGATTCTGACAAAACAATGAAATTAATTACTAATATCATTGTAATGACAATACTTCGCACTTGAACTTTATTAATTCCATCATTATTGACGACACGAATACAGAAAATGAGTCAGAAGAAGCAGCAAGATGGAACAATGAAGGCACTTAACGTGAGTAGGCGGGAGAAAAAAGACTATCCCCCAAGAATTTAAGCTAGAGAAGACTCAAAGCGATGTACAAACTCTTCTTCCAATCCATGCATACAATCGTCTATGGGAATGAGAAGCCAAGACATACACTCATTGTTACAAGAAAAAGCTGATATGATTTTCCATCTCTATTTCAAGTTAAAGCATCTCTTGTTTTTACCTTGGCCTTGTTAAGATTTTCAGAGCTTGGTTTCCCTTTAGCATGATCTTCTTCCGTCTTTGCTTTTGCTTCAGTATCTTGACTTGCATTTTTTATCTTTTTTGCTAGGTCTGTCATAGGCAGTAATTATAAATGCGACATGATGTAATAGACTTGAATAAGAATATGTTGAGTAAATATACAATCTAAAACTAATTGATGACTTATAAAATAAGGGCGCATTACATCTGCAAACAAAAACAAAGATATCAGGAGAAAGCCGGTATTGTTTAAGTAAATAACGATTTATATCTTATACTATACAACAAATATCCCACTACAATAATCATAATCTGAACAAGGTTTAAAATACTATTTAAAAATCAATAATTTTTATCGTTTTCTTAATGTTTGTTATACTTCTATTTTTTTATACGGGCTAAACAGGGTAAGGGTTAGTGTGATGGCTTACAAAGCATCCCCAACATTCCGGGCTATTGAAACTATTGTGGAATTAAAGAAAGAGAATGAATTTCTCAAGATATCAAATCAACGCCTTTTGTCAGAAAATGAGAAATTAAGAGATTTCATTGCCACGGCAGCGCATGAATTGCGTAATCCTATATGCCCCATACTTGGCAGTATAGAAGTAATAGAAGAAAAAGTTGGAAATAAGAAAGAAGACATAAGAGACGAGATGGTGAGGATTGTTCGCAATGCAAAAAGATTGCAAAAGGTTGCATGTGACATTTTAGAATTAAACATAATTGAAAACGGCGGCAATGTCAGACTCCATTTAAACGAAGTCGAGATTACTTCTTTAATTTCTACTGTAATAGAAGATGTACAATCAAAACATGTTGCCAAAACAAAAAATCTCCAAATAATATTTCAACCAAATCATGACATGATTATTGTTCGCTGTGATACATTAAAAATCAGCCAAGTTTTATTCAATCTTTTTGATAACGCTATTAAGTTCACCCAATATGGAAATATTGTATGTTCCCTTCATATATCTAATTCCTACCTGACAGTCACCATTACGGATACAGGCAATGGAATTGATCCGACAATTGAGAACAACTTATTTGAGAAATATACAAGCACATCCCAAAATGGTACGGGATTAGGGCTGTATTTGTCTAAAAAAATAGTTGAAGCTCATGGTGGGAGGGTGTGGGCTGAGAATAACTTGGCCGGTAGAGGAGCCAAATTTACATTTAGTATTCCAGCATATTTCGCGTAGCACAGGATTTCTCGGTTCGGAAACTTGGGAATTCTCTACCTTCGATTTAATAATAGTAGTAGTTGCGTTTGATTCTGGAAACTTATTGCTAAGAGAACCATAAAACAAGTCAATATATTCAGTGATGCTTCATTTACAATCGAATGTTTGCACTGCAATCCAAGAATAAGGAAGGATTTTCTCCCTACCTGATCTTTATGCTAAATTGCCTTTAAATTCAGTATTTTTCGTACCACTGATTTTCTTTGTCACCTTATTGGGATAACGTTTCATACTATCCAGTCTTTTGTATCTTTGATCTTTTGTTAGATCTTAATGATACTATGCAGGTATATGCTAATAGACCTTGTAGTATGTATCCGCCTATGATTAAAACGATGGCGTTAACAGGCCTTGAAAAAGTCATAATCCTATGAATATGTGCAGTAACAAAACTATTCCCTACAATGACTAATATTGCAAGCACTATGCAGGCATAGAGAGGTTTTCTATTCCCTTTTGCAATCAGAACTGCCAGTGATGCATATGATAATTCAAGCAATATAGCATAGATGATAAACCTTGGATCACCAAAAGGAATTCCTATTACACCGATTATTATGATGGAAACTAATACGATTAATACATGAAAATGTGGCCTTGTAACATCAAATCCGTTAGTCAATGATATCACTCAAGTAGGACCTACGCTTATGTCACTAATATAATCTAATTATATGCCACATACTAGATACTACATGAATATAGTTTAATTGGCAATATCTCGCTCGTACTTCTATTTGACATAATGCAATGCTGATCATATTAAGACATATGTCACCTGTTAAGATTAACTGGGTGTATTGCTAGACACAGATACAGTTTAAGGAACTTTAAAGGGGGTATGTTGGATGCTAGCACGTAGACTAAAAAGAATGTTGTAGTCGGCTTTGTAATTGAAAGGCAGGTCGAGACAAACGAGGTACAACATTATAGAGTTAACTAAATAATACAGTATCAACATGTATGATATCGATGACAGCACAAACATTTAACTGTCCAATATGTAAAAATCAGATGAAGCAGATGCAATTCGGTAAAGGTAGGCCGAACCTCAAATTACAATTTGATTTGGGTGACTCAACACCAGGAACGATTGATACTTCATTTATGTTCTGCAATGTGTGCAATAATTTACAATTCTTTGTGTCCACAGAAAAGACGAAGGAGTTCTCCAGACTATTTAAAGAATAGAATGCTCTGTATCGAACACTCTATCAAACTAGATTGTAATAAAGGCAAGCTCCTTCGATTTAGCAGGAGAAAGAAGGCGTCAAGACTAGTAATATTATTGATTTTCACAGATGGTGTAATTATCTTTTCAGTTCTTACTAGATGATCAAGAATCAGCGGATTAGTTGTTTTTAATACGGAACCCACCAAACCTTAAAATTAAAAATGATGCTCGCACATTTGTATTAATAGGTTAGATGGATGTTCATCCTTTGTAACCGCTCGAATCGAGTCGAAACCCCCGAATGGTCAAAAATAAGAAAAATGGAGATTCAGGTGCAAAATTTAGTAAATGGTGCTTTATTGCATAACTAAATAAATCGCAAAATATTGACTATTTCAACACAGCTTATCGTTAATTATACTTGATTTATCACTATGAGGGGATTATTCCCTGCTGTTATTGACTAATAGCATAGTTATGCGACAAAGCAGTAAATGACCTTGAAAACGAATGCAAAGAACCAAACATGATAAAGGTAAATTAAAGTGCAAACTGCCAAGATATTTCCAATAACCAAAGACAAAGATATCGGGCCAAGGACGAAATAGCGATAGCATATACAGTTGATACAAATTTTACCTATAAAGTCGAGTACGTCTGTGTATTTAATTAGGATTTCATATTTAGAAAATAATGAGGATTTGGCTTTGTAGAAATCATTGATTATTATAGTAAGGTTAGTTAATCTAAGGGTATTATAGGCTATACATCTAAATGATAATTCTCTGTTTCTGTGTTCTCACTAGATTTGATATAATATGTTCTCCAAATAATCTTTTTATGACCGATATTATGGTTTCATCCTTGTTTCGTTGATTGTACAACAATTTGGAACTGCCGCGCTTCATCTGCTTCCTATATTTACCATGTGTCTTTCATATCGGCACATGTTCATATCGAGATGAGATTACACTGAATGCATGTAGTCTTCTCTTACTAAAAAGATGATCATCTTCACTACCACTTCCTCCATCATTAGACAGGATTATTATTACCGGCTTGTAAAGGATCATTTGGCTGATGGCACAATTCTGTAGATAATTCCGTCATTAATTGATAATACATATAGAAAACCATCTACTGGCCCTGTCTTCATATCAGTAATCGCACCGAAACCAGTTCCAAAGGTTACTTCAGAAACTTCATTTTGATTATCAGCTACTAAGTCGATTAAGCCAGGTTGGACATTTGGATCAAACTTAAAACCCGTTCTTGTGCTGTTGACTTCAAAATAATACAGGGTGCCATAATTGTAATCACCAACAAAAACATTGTTTTTGTATTTCTCCCCAAGCTTTGATGACTTCATAAATTCAATATCTGTGACTGCGACAGGATCATTCCAGCTAAATACAGGATTCGCATACCGGGAGCCAGGATAGTTAACCAATTGATCTGCGCTTATACCTACGTTCCTTGCTATCGGACCCATAACTTGGGTCCATCCGCTATTAAAGCCTGCCTTTACTAAATTAATTTCATCATAATCCGCTTCACCGTTTTCTGTATCCCATAAATTACCAGTTACAGGGTCAAATGTAATTCCAAAGCTATTCCTTATTCCATATGCATAGTACTTGTGCATTACAGAATTTGCATTATTTATGAAAGGATTGTTCTTCGCTGCTGAACCATCATAAGGGTTCACTCTGAGTATCACTGAGGTGTCATCAGGATCAGGTCCATTGTTAATATTCTGAAGCTTACCCCTATGGTTAAGATCTCCTATGACCGCATAAAGATAATGATCCGAACCAATAACCAATTTCCCACCATCATGATTGGGACCTGGAAGCGCCGGAAGATCTAATATCAAAGTAGGATTGACAAGGTTTTGGTTTTTTTCGTCCCAAATATATCTATAGACTCTATTTCTTAGATCTCTGCCTTTGGATTCTGTATAGTACAGAAATACAAACTTATTATTATTATTACTAGCATCATTACCCGACTCGGTAATATTCATGATAGCAATTCCAAGTAAACCACGCTCACTTTCTGTATCAACCGGTACTTGCAAGACTGGCTTGCCTTGTAGCGCCCCATTTGATACAAGACGTACTAGGCCACCTTTCTCTAAAACCAAGATATTGCTGTTATCAATAAATGCCATACTGGTAGGAGCAGATAATCCACTAACTACAGTCTCAACCTTCAGATTAGGATCTTTTGCTATAGAAGGAGCTGCTAATGCAGTAAAGGAGTTATGAATTAGGTATAAAATAGGAATCATAACAGCCAGAGAGAAGATAAGTACAATCGTTATTGTTCTCTTTTTTTTAACCATTTTTTATAATAGTTGAGTGAAATAATATAAACTCATGCAACTCATAAAATAATAAAGAAATCGTCAGATATATTGTCAGAATCAAATCAAATCCAATAGAGACTAAACTTTGGTAAAGATTCTGGCTGCTTAAATGTTGAACAGAGTTGTGTTTCCTTCTCCTCTCCTGCATTATCCATATTTTTTTGCAAGTCCCATAAAAGTATGCAATGGCAGGGGCGGTAGGTGATATAGAGATAACAAAATGGCATCTCGTTTTATATATCTCTATCACAGCGTAAATTGGCGAATCAATACCTCCACAAAATGTGATAGTAGATATTGTTTAAAAAAGGAAAAGCAACAATATGATGAAGATATACAATTAGTTTAAACCTTCTAGACTGGGTTTTGATTATGATATTATGGATTATAGTTGACGGAAGCCTTTGGAAAGCCATTCCATTCTTCAAGAGCCAGCGTATTTCCACGAAAATACTTTATGAAACATTTAACGTAGGTGAATTATCATTTATAATAGATCTGAATAGAATTACCTATAACAAACGAAAGGAGATTGCATATCTACAGATTGGAATTCAACTACTCTGAGGATATGTTTTGGGTTAAGAAGGATAGTCAAAAAAATACACTATTTTGGTCAATTACTTTACCGTAACTGATCCCTGCATCCATGGGTGTATCTGACATAGATACTTGTATGTTCCTGCCTTTTGGAAAGTAACTGTAAATGATGTTGAAGCTCCCGGAAATGCTTGTTCTTGTCCTTTTGGCACTAGCCAACCTGAATTAACATATTTTTCACTTCCATTCATGGTATAAGCCGCATTTGGTGGTGCAAATTGCTTTACGCTTCCTTGTGAATCAATTACAGTTGGGATAAAGGACCTTGCATTAGCTACTAAGACTACATTGTTTTGACCAGGTACTCTGAGTGGTTCATTATTAGAGTTAGGAGGTATAGCAGTAAGTTGTGTAGAGTTTGGTACTGCAAATGGTGAAATAATATCTGTAGCAGTTTTATTATCCAAAACAAAGGTAGCCGTATGTGGTTCACCTACTGCTGAAGGATTGTCCCATGTTACGCTTTGGCCTACGCTAACTTGTATATGCTGTGGTACGAATACAGCTAACATATCGGTAGAATTTCCGCCTCCCGCGTGAGCCTTGATTGTCTTTGTTGTTGTTGTTGTTGTTGTTATGTTGCTGCTACTGCTATTGTCTATTGCGCCTGTGACTTTAACATTTGTTGTTGTTACCAGCGCAAATGATGCTGCTACAATGGCAATAATTACTAGTATAGTTTTCATATTCATATTTTCAACTCTTGGAAAGAGGCTACTAACATATCAATAAACATCAAAAAATAACAAGAATTTAATATGTACGCCAGATTTGCTTGCTCATAATCGGAGAGCCACTTGAGTCGTTCTTATAATCCAAACAGATTCGTTTCATGATAAGGGGATTTATCTCCTGTGGTCATTTTAATACACCCGTTATCAAGAGTGAGCCTATAGTCTGAGTAATTTTAAAGTACAATGATTCCTCATTCATAACTATCGTGAGCGTAGATGATGTTATTATCAAATATCTCTCACAATCTGACCTACGCCTAGGAGAGGTAATCGGAACCGTTGGAAAATATTCAATCAAATTACGGAAGGATCCATTCCAGTCATTAGTTGAGTCGATAATATATCAACAACTTGCAGGAAGTGCAGCTAGTACTATTTATGGCCGATTTATAAAATACTATAATAATTCTCCGCCCCTTCCTGAGCAGATACTTTCAACTCCTGATGCAGTATTAAAATCATCTATTGGATTATCAAATAAAAAAATAGAATACATAAAGGATCTATCGGCAAGAATAACAGACAGAAAGCTCGATCTTGTGAAGTTGTGTGAAATGACAGATGAAGAAATTATTGCTCAATTGTTACAAGTAAAAGGAATTGGAAGATGGACGGCAGAAATGTTTTTGATATTTTGTCTTGGGAGGTTAGATGTCTTACCAGTTACAGATCTTGGTATAAGAAAAGCGATGCAGAAAATATACGCTCTTCCAGCTCTTCCAAAACCGTCGGAAATGCTGGCAATATCCCAGCCGTGGCGACCTTATAGAAGCGTTGCAACATGGTATCTATGGAAATCAGTTTCAAAGTTCAATTCTATCGGATAGCATTAGTGATGCCATGACCTCATTTTCATTCATTGTCAGGACTAACTGATCCTTTTCCATGTATCTGAAGCTCTGAAGTTACTCGCTCAGAGTGATAGATAAAATGTTAATATTAAGTGGTAGAATATTTTTGAATTTTAACCTTATTTTCTCGCTCCTGAACATTGCTGACTGTAGTCAGCCTTCAGTCCATCTGTTCTTATGTTGAATATACTAAGCCAATTCATGTGACCTACCATTTCTGCACATAGTGTCTTCTTTGATTCAGATGAATCGAATGTATTTTGCAGAACTGATCCAATTACTACTATTGCTACCATAATTATACCTAAAGTAACTCCAAATTTGAATATATCATTCATATTTACTACTATTCGCCTTCATAGGTACTTCCTCAATAAAAGGTACAACATTTCTTCATCTTTGGCCCTGTCCTTGTTTCACCCGCTATATTACTTCCGTACTATCTTCCTCAAACTGTTCTCTAATTTGCTTACTTACGCGTCTTGTCGATAAAGTCCAAGTCACGGCTTATACTCCCATGGCGTTAAGCAACACATTGACATTACCCAAAGACCGTCGACCTTGCGCTACATCTAAATCCTGTATTGCTGTTAGCTACATATTCAAAGACAAAGTAGTTACATGATTTTTCATTTTCTCCCTTACTCACTCTGCGTCAGGAATTGCCGATCATTATACGAGGTGTTATATGGAATGAGTAAGGTGTTGCCAAGCTCCGTGAACGACTTACTCATGATTAGATGTTGCGACAGTCTGTTTCTTCTTCAACTGATCTGTTGAAATATCTTGCTGTTTGGGTCGGCGTTCACCTGTAACTCAATCGATAACATACTCGATAGATCTGTTAGAGTCATTATCGCTATCATCATGGTATATCTGTTATTGTAATCTTGCAGACATATCTCTTTCTTCTTGTGTCTATCGCAATGGTCCACCCGCATTAACATACTAAATTTGAACGACCTTTAGTGACCAACGCGCATAACGATCTGTGCTCTTAATAACCCATAACTATTAGTATATTTGTCGATGGAAGAAGAGAATGCTAAGCATGCGATTGCCAAAAAAAGTGGATATAACGACCAAGCTCATAAAAAAACTCATGGTCCCGCGTCTAGAATCTTCTAAAAAGGGTGATAATGGCATAGTTTTGGTTGCTGGTGGAAGCAGAAACTACCATGGAGCGCCCATACTTGCCTCAATGGCAGCTTTAAGATGCGGCACTGATCTTGCATATACGACTGTCCCAAGATCAAATATCCTAGTCACAAGATCTGCTTCTCCAAATATAATAGCGTTACCATTGCCCGACGATAAATTGACCGTAGGATCGGCTAATAGGCTTGTGGCAATGATCCCAAAGAGAGCTGATAGCGCTGCCATAGGTATGGGCATGAGCATAGCGAGACCTGAAGCATTGGTTGCTCTTGTAAGACAACTAAAAAGCGATGGAACAAAATTATTATTGGATGCCTCATCTCTTATCCCGGAAGCCTTAAAAGAAATTTCAGGAACCAATACAATTATCACACCGCATGCAGGCGAATTTAAAAGAATTTTTTCTGGAGAGGATGCTGGGACAACCGAGAAGGAAAGGATTTCCAATGTTCATAGACTTGCAAAACAATATGGCATTACAATAATTCTCAAAGGATGGATTGATGTAATTTCTGATGGCGAACATGTTGTTATAAATAAAATGCATAACTGCGCAATGACCGTCGGCGGAACTGGAGATGTGCTATCAGGTTTGACAGCCGGTTTCTTAACCAAGTCGAGGCCGTTTGATGCTTCTATTTTGGGCGTCTATTTCAATGGAGTTGCTGGAAATCTGGCATATGATAAAATGGGTCTACATATGATGGCGACTGACTTGATAGAAGCATTACCCGATGCAATTAAGCCATTTGATGTAATCAAAGGATAGGTTTTGACAGTTTAATATGAATGATTTCAGTACTTGATCCTTGCTTAGAATTCTGCATTATCTTTGACTCATTACCCAGATATTTAAAATATAAAGTTAGCAAAACTGCCCATGGCAAAACAGGTTTATTGTCAAGTTTTGACTGAATGATGAGTATATTATTGCTCTTGTCATGTTTTAAACTTCCCGAGTATTTCATTCTCAACGCTAGATCGATGATGTTTAATACTTTATGGACATCAGCATCTGGTATTTTTATGCCGGATTTTTCCATTGATTTGACGAATACCCCCATGGAGTCATTAGTTGGATAAATTGTATGTGCAAACAGATAAGAGGATAACCCATTTTCAATTGTCTTGCTTAATTGAATTGCTTTTAGTACTATGTCTGGCTCGTTATTAGTTGTACGATTTATTTCCATCGCATTATCCCATTCCTCCTCAAAATTTCTCAATTGTGATAATCCAAAAATATCGATGGAGGTAAATACTGCAGCTTTTCCATTGCTACTATCGACCGATATCATATTATTGGCATCAATAATTATCGTATTTGAGAAAACGTCTGCAATTTTCAAATCAATGCCTTCAGGTAGTGTAAGAAGACTTTCATTTCCAACACACTCATTTGCTATTATTAACCTAATTTTTATTCCATTGGTGACCGCTCTTAGGAGAGATTGTTTGCACTGAGAAATTAGTCTTAGCCCCCAAACATCAAGTATGGCATTTATAGAAGATCTAGAATCGGCCAGAAGATGGCTAACTTTTTCCAATGCAGATTTTGGATCAAGTATACAATACCTTCTTTCCTCAGAGCCTGTAGGGTTTTGTACTTCATCATTTATTCTTTGCAATATGTCTACAATTTTCTTCATATTCTTTGATCTTCGTTCATGAAGTTCAACTATCTCGCCAAATGCTTCTTGAGGAGGAATAGCACTACAAATAAGTGGTTTTTGTTGAGAAATTACAGACAACTTCTTTTTTTCCAATTTCTTTAACGTAGGGTATATCTTTGTACGAGGTAAATTTGAATAATATGCTATTTCACTAGCAGCAAGTGAACCTTTTCCATTCATTGTAAGATAAGCTTTTGCCTCGTATTTTGATAAACCAAATTCTTCTAAACTTACAGCAAGTTCGTTGTTGTTATTATTATTGTTGTGATGTATCGTGCGCATCGAAAGTACCAACAGTGATTTTCCCTACAAGGTAAAGGCAATAGTCAAATAGATTGGGCCAAAATTCAAAAAAATACTAAGCAAGCTGTTACTATGAACAGCCGTTACTATAGTTACAAAATAGTTCAGCACATATGCAGTATTAAGTTTGAAGCAAACGGTACAGAATAAAGGTATGTACGGAAATGCAATTTAAATCAAAATGGGTAAAATCAGAATCGATGGTGGAAGATGAAAATAGGTATGAATGTGATGAAAGTGATAGTAATAACTCAATAAAATATAGCATCCCTCTAAAGCCAAGGGTTGATGCTGTTATAAATCGAATAGATTTTCAGGTTTCCAAGCTTGAGATCGTTTTGAAAGATCTAAAATCTAAGGATGATGAAACGCTTCGAAGCGTATTATCTTCGGTCAAAGACAACAATACTCATTATTCCGGAGTATGTTTATCAGATTTGGTGCAGATAAGAAAACTGATCAAGATGATAAGCTTATCAAAAGTAGTTTTTGAGAATTTAAATATTAAATTGAGTACAGTATCAAGTATTGTAGATCTAGTATCTATCTTGAGTCCTGCAGTCGCGCTTGTAAAAAATATTCGATCTTCGCTGATTTCATATATGCCTGAATCGAAAGAAGAGGTAGGTTCAATCTCTGGGTTAATAGGAGGAATTCTTGTAGATGCCGCGCAAATTGGAAGCTACATGATAAACTTTGAAACTGCAAACGAGAAGGCATCGCACCTAATGAATGAAGCTTCTCTTGTTGCAGAACGAAAAATCAAAGAAGAATTCGCTGATATACCCGACCTTGCGCCTGTTGTCACTAAAGATTGAACTGACATGTCTTTACGTGTCTTTTTGCAAGAATATAGAACGATTTCACTGACTTCTATTTTTTCAATCTACAGAATAAACAATTTCTACAGGTCTGCTTAATAAAAGATTGTCTTTAAGGACAGCAAACATTGATTGTGTGTTACATCTAATAGTTAGCCATGATGGAAATATGATGATTTGATGGAAATTTGGAAATAACAAGAGGTCAAAGGGCTCTGTTCAGGGGACCGCCTGTTAAAGATATAGAAATCCAAGGCGATTAAATTGATCTTAACATTTAGTCGAAACTATTTTGTTTTTTACACAATATAGATTTACACCGTAGTAATTCAAACCTGGCTCCAATTTTGATTTGAACAGTAGAACAATTATGAGTTTAGCTCCACAGGAATTAGAAAATAGTGCTAGTAAATATGCCGCTGAGGCAATTAGGCTAGATTCTCAAGGATCTCGCGGCATGGCTATTCAATCATATCAACACGCTATTGAGGCTCTTGCTAAATTAATCCAGATCTACCCTGAATACAAATTAAACAAGGTCTACATGGAAAGGGCAAATGCCTATCAAAATAGAATTAAAGCACTACAGATGTCGCATGGTCTGGACGAGGAAGCAGCAATATCGCTAATTAACGAATCTCCCAGAAAGTCTCAAACAACTACTGGTAATGGTAAGACAAGAGAGCACCCTGGAGTCTCAAAACGGGCTAATGACAATAATGAAACGGAGAAAGCTGATTTTGACGATCTTGTAATGAAAGAAAAACCACAAGTTTCTTGGAGCGAGGTTGTTGGCCTAGAAGATGCAAAACGTGCAATAAGGGAGTCCATAGTATATCCAACAAAAAGAGCAGATCTGTTTCCTCTTGGCTGGCCGAAAGGTATACTACTTTATGGGCCACCTGGATGTGGTAAAACTCTACTTGCAGCAGCTGCAGCAGCTGAAATTGAAGGTTATTTTATCAATGTTGACGCAGCCTCTATGATGAGCAAATGGCTAGGCGAGGCAGAGAAGAATGTATCGAAATTGTTTTCGATGGCACATAAACTCAACGATAATGAAAAAGTTCCAGTATTGCTTTTTATAGACGAGATCGATTCATTTTTAGGCACTAGGAATAGCGAAGTTGGAGGAGAGGTCAGAGTAAAGAATCAGTTCTTGACAGAAATGGATGGAATCAGTGCTAAATCTAAAGTATCACATCTTTATGTTATAGGTGCTACAAATAAGCCATGGACTTTGGAATCTGGTTTCCTACGAAGGTTCCAAAAGAGAATTTATGTCACACTTCCTGATAATACTTCAAGAACCAATCTATTCCATCAATATACTGCACCATTGAAAAAGCAAAGTTTATTGAAATCTGAAGAGCTTGCTAAGATGGCAGAAGGATATAGTGCCAGTGACATCAAAGATATTTGCCAGTCGGTTCAACTCAGGGTTGTTAATGAATTATTTGAAAGTGGAAAAGCAATGGATGCAGAATCTAATCCAAGATCTATTACCGTAGCTGACTTTAAGGAAATTCTTAAGATAAGAAAACCAAGTGTCAGCACAGATATGATAAAGGCGTTTATAAAATGGAGTGACCAGTTTAAGGCACTCTAATCCATATTTTGGCAGGTGTAACAACTCAATTATGATCAAACTCTAATCGAAGAGTCAGTAAGCTACAAATTTGAAGGGCACTATGATATTACCAAAGAATGCAGGCTGAGACTTGACTGAATTGATTAATAAGTCAATCAAATCCAAATCCTTGGATAAGTTTTGTGAGCTATACCTGCTTTGAAGAAGCAACTGATTTGTGACTCCCTCTTATTATTCTAGTTCTGTTTTTCAACCGAATTAAAAACGCTTACAATGCAAAAATATGTTTACAGATGACAAAGTTGTAGTTAATATAAGTCCAACTTTGAACCAGTGAATTAAAAGAGTAATAATCTCTTCTTATTGCTTCATATAAGATGTCTGCATATAGCGTCTATATTCGCAATAGTTATTGGTATGGACTTTACAACTAATGGAGATAATAAATTGCCAATAGAATTCACATTACCTCTTATAGTATACGGAACAATAGCGACTGCGTTGTTTTTTGATTTTGTAAATGGATTCCACGATTCCGCTAATGCTATTGCGACTGTTGTAGGGACTAGAGTTCTAAAGCCTCTTCAGGCCGTAGGTATCGCTGCTATAGGAAATTTTGTTGGCCCTTTTATATTTGGTACAGCTGTGGCAGCAACAGTTGGCAAAGGTATTATACAGCCAGAATTTTCTACTATACCTGTTATTTTTGCAGGGTTAATTGGAGCAATTATTTGGGATTTGATTACCTGGTATTTTGGACTTCCATCATCAAGTAGTCATGCTTTAATCGGTGGACTAGTTGGTTCTGCATTAGTCGCTGGCGGTATAAGTGCAATAGTACAGGACGGAGTAGAGAAAACTTTGATATTTATGGTAATATCACCAATACTTGGCTTAATAGCAGCATTTGGCTTTACAATTGTATTAATGCGCTTTCTACGTAATTTTCGAGCATCAAAAGTGAACACATTTTTTGGCAAACTTCAGATAGCTTCATCTGTGTTTTACTCACTCACTCACGGTGCAAATGATGGTCAAAAGACTATGGGAGTGATCACTGCGTTGTTAATAGCAGGAGGTTCTTTGCATTCAAAATCTTTCGTAGTTCCTATTCCTGTCATAATCGTAGCGGCATCTGCTATTGCATTGGGCACCTTCTTTGGCGGATGGCGAATTGTAAAGACCATGGCCTTTAAGTTAACCAGGTTAAAACCATATCAGGGCTTTTGTGCAGAAACGGCAGGTGGCACAGTATTAACATCAATGGCTTGGTTTGGCATACCTGTTAGCACTACTCACGCAATCTCAGGGGCGATAATGGGTACTGGCGCCACCAAGAGATTATCAGCTGTTAGATGGGGATTAGGAAAGCGTATTGTTTATGCATGGATTATAACAATTCCAGCCAGCGCAGCAATTGCATCCGTCAGTTTTCTCATTATAAAAGTGGTAACAGGTTCAGGCTAATAGCAGCATGGACTCACATTTCGCAATATCAATTCAGTACCGCGGTCCCCACAATGAATAATTTTAAGTTTAGCTGCATAATATAGCATATACACATTGTATACCGTTTTTGATGTATTTTTGGTATATTATATGTGCTTCATCTGATTCATACCGTCATCAAGTTCGATGGAAAATTATATATACCTATATGTATATCCATATGTTTACCGTACAATTCAAATAATTAGCCAACAATCAATTACTAGTACATGAATAGAGGTTTTCTGTCATGGGTACGTTCCAATGATAAAGAAATTATTGGTGTATTAGAAGAGCAGGCTGCAATTTTAGTAAAAGCAACATCAGCTTTGGTTGAATTCATGTCAAATTATAAGCTTGATGGCGAATCCAGCTCTAAAGTAATAAAGGATCTTGAACATACAGGGGACAAAATTACCCACAAATTATTTACAATCTTAGATAAAACATTCGTAACTCCCTTAGATCCCGAAGACATATCTAAACTTACTAGTGCTATAGATGAAGTCTTAGATGCTACCGAGGGAGTTGCCAATAGATTTGTCCTATTCAAGATACAGGAGCCCACTCCACATATGCTAGAACTTGCAAAAGTATTACTTTCAGCTTCCCAAGAAGTTAAGCTATTAATAACCAGAATAAGAAATTTAAACAGTGCAAATGACTTAATCGAGCATTCCAAGAATATAGTAAACTACGAACATCAAGCGGATACTGTCTATCGCACAGCCATTGCCGAATTATTTGAAACAAATAATCCTATCGAAATAATAAAGTTAAAAGAAATTTATGAAACCCTTGAAGGCGCGCTTGATCGCTGTGCTGATGTTGCTGACGTGGTAGAAGATATTGCCTTAAAATATGGTAATGGGTGAGATCAGTAGTATTATGTTGAGCTTAATCCTGTTTATTGGCCACAGTCAGTGATAATTCTAAATCATAACATGAGCTACGAAACTGTTACTTTAGAAGAAGTATACGACAATCAAACAAAAAGAATGGCTTGGCTTACTGCCTACCATAGTAGAGTTTTCTCAAAAGACGGCTTTA
>DATDFS010000051.1:0-13805 GCA_036522495.1 Nitrososphaeraceae archaeon
GAAGAGTAAGTAAGTAAGCGAGCTACTCTGCCAAAAGAAGTTAGGGAAAAACTGTGTGAAAAATGGAGACACTTATAGTATTTATTAATTAAAATGGATATGTAATAGTAGAGGTTTGATGAGGAGGAAGCAATAAGCAGATGGAGGAAGAGGCTAAAATCTCCGTTAAGATAACAGGCTAACAGGAGATTTCGTTATTATCACAAAATGCGTATTCAGAGGTGAATTTTTACTCAAAAATCTTACATGAGATTTTTGGTTATAAAAGGAGAGTGTCTATCTACTATAAGCTATTATACCTAAAAAACTTAATAAGATATTTCCAAAAAGTTCCATTAAAAAATAGAATTTTGCAAATGTTTATTAGTAAACATTCAATATCCAGAATCGTAAAGAAGATTGGAGGCAAACACTGATAGGACACCAAGAATCCTGATGTTCAGTTGGGAATTTCCACCCAGAATAGTTGGAGGACTCTCAACCCATGTCTATCACCTTTCAAGATCACTATATCGGAAGGGTGCTGACATCCAACTAATTACGTGCGATTTTCCTAATGTTTCTCTCCAAGAGATTAACGGGGGGGTTCGTGTATCACGGGTCAATAGTACAAGCATTCAAGAGAGAGACTTTCTGCTCTGGATCTATCATATGAATTCGCTTATGATCGATCGATCGATCGAAATCCTCAAGAATGAAACATTCAATGTAATTCATGCACATGATTGGATGGTTGGACGGGCGGCTCTTGAGATTAAGGGCTTATATAATTTACCACTTGTAACAACCATTCACGCTACAGAAATCGGTCGCAACCGTGGCAGCAGTTTTCACAACGATTTTCAGAAAGCTATACACCGCATGGAAGATCTTTTGATACGTAATAGTGATGGACTGATTTGTTGTAGCAGCTATATGCAAAAGCATGTAGAGTCAAACTTCAATATATCTGCTAATCAAATTGACGTTATCCATAATGGCGTAGACACGTTAAGTTTCAATCATACCCCTGACATTCGTAAAGCCATGTCCAAAATAAGTCAACGTTATCGCATACCAAACGGAAAGATTTTGCTGTACGCAGGCAGATTGGTTCTAGAGAAAGGACCTGACATATTGATAGATGCCTTTGAAGTACTTCATCATGAGAACCCTGAGCTGAGTTTAATCATCGTAGGTGAAGGTCCATTGAAACAAAGTCTAATGAATAAAGTTATTAGACTTGGACTGCAAAACCGCATTCACTTTATGGGTTTCGTGGATCAAGAAACTCTTGTTGCAATATATAGGTCGGCTGATGTCTTCGTCATTCCTTCTCTCTATGAGCCCTTCGGCATAGTGGCTCTGGAGGCGATGGCTAGTGGCGTACCTGTAGTAAGTTCAGATGTAGGGGGCTTGTCTGAAATTGTGGAAGATGCTGTCACTGGACTGAAAGTTTCCCCCGGTGATCCCCAGTTGCTGGCTAGCGCCATACGACAAGTCCTGGGAGTCCCTTCTCTGTGTGAGTTCCTGAAGATAAATGGCTATGAATATGCTCTGAAGAGATATGACTGGGACCTTGTAGCTGAGAAGACGCTACAGACCTATATGCGATCGATGACCAAGAAGCGAATTTCAGGTATGGCTTCCGGGGAAAAAGAGCAGATTCCTTCAGTTGGGACGGCTGCTGCTGATGAGGACTTTTTTTTGACCGATTACAGGTTGTTACGTCTTCTTCTCACCCTGGGTATTACAAAAGAGGAGAGCTCTAAGACTGCTAAGCAGATCTCAGCCCTTTTAAGACAATCAGAATCTCTTATAAAGATCGTTATCGGAAGACTTGCTTCACTAGGCTACATCTCGGCTTTAATCGTCCCAAGCAGAATCAACGACGATTTCGCAATTGATATCCGGTATCATCTCACAGAAAGCGGCATCGTTAGTGCCTGCTCGGATTTCTCGTGACTCTCCGATGAACATGGGACAAAGACCAGATGTCTCCGTAGCATTCATTCATCATGCAAATCAATTGCTAATTACTGATGGTTATCAGAACCGTGAAGGTATTTCTGCTATCGCGGGATCAAAGAATTCAACAACTGGTCTCTTACGTATATTGGAGCTGCATAGACGCTATCAAATTCCTCTTAACTTGCATATAAGCGGAACATTGATGGAATCATTGAAGTGGCATATTCCTGACTTCTTTTCCGAGTTAAAAGCCTTGGCAAATTCTGATCTTTTGGAATTACTAGGCAGCAGTTACGGTCAGAATATGATGAAGTTTTTCTCTGAAGAACATAACTTTAGACAGCTAAATGAAGAACTTCTTCTCTATGAAAATTTCCTAGGATGGGAATCAAAAAAAATTAAAGTATTTTGGGTACCAGAGAGACTGTGGGATACAAAAATCCTTGCTCCCGTTCTGACAAACGCTAGACTAAGAAACGGAGGATACGAATATGTTATCCTTGACGATAGGCTGCTCTATTCAGACAAATCAAACCCAAGTCCGCGGCGCTTATATGATAAGACTAAAGCATGGGATCCAAAAAATTTCAGCATGTATGGTATAGAAGAAGGATATGGACTTTGTATGCTCCCAATTGCTTATAATCTTAGGCAGAATATTCCCCCTCGTAAGAAACAGGACTTTGAGAGTATAAAGTCACAATTATACTGGCTTTTAGATGTCAATTTAACTTATAAGACTCCGCTTATTGCTATCTACGCTGACGATATGGAAAAGGCCGCTGGCGTGGGTTGGGATTCAAATGGTCCTGCCCAATATGAAAGTGTGCTTAAATGGCTAAATGAAAATCCAAATATTCGTTCAGTAAAGCTTAGCAACTGGACCTCCATGCATAGACCTTTGTGTCAGAAGCACATTGAAAGAGGTACGTACGTAGAACTAATGAACGAGTTTGAAGCTAGTGAAACCTATGATAACTGGTACTATGATCCCAGCTATCATCCCTATCGACAACAATATGCATGGGCTGAGAGCCGAGTACAAGAATTGACTTCATACGGAGCTGATCCCGCTCTTGCCGATCTTGCCTGGAAAGTTCTCTTAGCTACATCATGGCAAACTGCATGGCATACGCCAAAAACAGGAGCTCACGGAGATTTGAACTCAGAAGATGGTCCTAGCCCTTGGATCAGAGCTACTGCCAATCATTGCCGCCTTGCTGCTATAATGGCAGAGGCAGCATATTGGATGAAGCATAAAGATCGTTATGCTCACGCTTATCACCAGGATATAGACGGAGATGACAATACTGAACTTGTTATCAAAAATAATGCTCTGTTTGCCGTCTTTTCTCCCAAAGCAGGCGGCCGCTTAGTGTATTTATTTAGTATTGGTGGCTCTTCTGGAAGGCTTGTTGTTGGCAATCCCATAGATGACTGGAACCTGCTGGAGGGTCTGCATGAATATATGGATTCGCCGCCCAACCATCCGGGAGCCTTTTCAGATGTGGGATATGAACATGATAACTATGACGCTATGATAGAATGCTCGGAGGGAAGCGAAATAAGCGTAAGGTTACGCAATATACAGAAGGGCAGCTCGGCATTTGGAACAGAAAAAAGTATTACTTTAAAAGAGGATCAGAATGTAATTTATGCAGAATACCACCTATCTGACTATTTGGTAAAAAGATTTTCAACCCAGATCGGTCTTTCTCCAGACTATCTTCGACTACTCAGACATGGTCATTCAGGGTTAAAGGAGTATTCCCCATCCGCAAATATACGTGGATGGTCTAACAACGGTGTGATTGTTTGGGTCAAGTTTGGTAACGAAGATTCTGTGTTTTGGGATAATCCTCCACATTCAATATTTGGTCATGGTTACATTCTTCGCCTTACAAGTCACAGCAAGCGGTTTAAAGTTTGGTTAGGAGTTGACTTGGATAATTGTTGACCAATTCAGCAGAATCGCTCGTGAAGATCAGGGATGAACAGTTCATCAAACAACTTTTGTCTGAGAAACTTGCAGATGAATATGGTAAAGACAAATTAAAATATTGTGCTCATAAGGTACTAAAAACTCATCTGAGGAAGACAATAATCCAATATACTATCAAGTTAGATAGCTTAACTAAAACTTACATAGGAATACACCGGGAATCAGATAAACGATTTGAACACGTATTTTCGTTATTGCATCTTCTGCGATCCTCCGGATTTAATGAAGAGAGTGATCTAAGAGTCCCAAGACCTATTCTTCACCTGCCCTCATTATCACTTTTGCTAATGGAGGAAGCAGAAGGTAGATTGCTAGGAACATTATTTGCAGAGAAAGATGCTAATCTCGAGGTACATATAGAAGGAGCGGCCAATTGGCTGGCGAAATTACATGACAGCAAAGTTACCACTACTAGAATCCGCTCTTTTGACGATGAGATCGCAATGACAATGAAGTTCAAGAAATCACTTCTCATTCTCTTTCCAGATTTTTCAAAGAGAATAGAAACAATTTCAGAAAAAATAATCAATACGCAAATGAGGGAGAAAGGTACACGGAAGAGAAAGAACAACCGGTGTGACAACTATGTTTGTCTTATTCACGGCGATTATCATCCAAAGAATATCTTTGCCACAGCTGGTAGGACAACAACCGTAATAGATTTTGAAGAGAGTCGGATGGGAGATCCTGCTTTTGATTTAGGCTACTTTATAGCTCAAATGAAGATGTCTCATGGGTTTGAGCGTTCAATATTAGACGCTGCGGATATATTTCTTCACAAGTATATTAAAAAATCATGCTGTTCAGACGATGATATTAGGAAACGACAAATGATTTATGAAGCTCAAACGTATTTGCAAAGAATTTATCATACATATTGGCTGTTGAAGCTGAAGCCTGACATGGACCTTGTAAGTAGGTGGCTGACAGAAAGTGAAGCATGTTTGGAAAGAGCTGACGAGCGAGCTTCAATATCATGAAAATTTGGGATGAGATTTTTGCACAACAAACCCCGGTATGGAGTGAGAGCGATCATGAAATATCTCATCTTATTGAGAAATTGTTCAGATACAACATCAAAAGCAATTATGAACTTGACCGTAAGGGTGGAAGACAAACAATATATTTATCTAAAAAAGACCCATGGGATTTCGCTGCTACTGACGACGTACTGTCTAAGTCAACCCTGCGAAAGACAGAACTCAAAATTATTGATGGTCATGACTTAAGAGGGTCGATTCATTCAGACATTACTGAACAACCACTTAGGGATTGCTTTTTTGACGCAGTATTAGCGTTGGGAGTCCTACTTTATAATACTAGGCCCAACATCCAAAGATCCATCATAGACATTAACCGCATAATGAAGAAAGGAGGAATTTTCTTTTGTACTTTTCAATCAACTGACACGGATTTGTCATATGATGAGAATTATTATATACCTCGTCATATTGATCGAGACGGAACACCTGTCCTGGCTAGAACAGATAATATGACAATAGAAAAAACATATCATGCTTTCTCCAAAAATGAAGTTATAGACCTGCTAAAAGGTTTTAAGATCATCGAATTGGAACTTGGGCAATACAAAAAAAATCATACACCGCAGAAGCAGAAACACAAAGTATGGTTAGTCTTGGCACAAAAAGTGCAGGATAGTTACTACGGTTATGACGGAGGCAAACAAATTGAACTGAAAAACCCCCCTTCAGTAAATACGATAAGTCCTATTGATGACTATTTCTTAAAAGAGTCATTTGTTAGGAATTTTCTCCAGTTGAATATTCTTCCTATAATCAATCTATCTGATTTTGAGATTTTAAATTGCAAAATAAACCCTTTTAAATTAAGTAGAAAGGGAGGGATAGCAGCCATTGAATTCAAATTGCAATTAGGTAACAAAAACAATCCTCATCAGATAATATCAAAGAGTATCGTGGGCAAATGGAGAAATGACGGACGAGGCAAAGAAATCTTTGATCTTTTACAAGCATTATGGAATGATAAAGGATTTAACGGAAGAAGGAATGATGACAGCAGTCCTGGTGATAATAGTGATATTCACTTTGATGACCACCTCAAAATACAAGAGCCAATAGCATACTTTCCTGATTACAACCTTATGATTACATCTAAAGTCAATGGTACCGAGTTGGAAAAGATACTCCAGAGTGCGGATAGGAAGGTTGAACACAGCATACTTGAAACCTATGTCATACAAGCCGCCAAATGGTTGGCCAAACTCCACAGCATCAAGTTAAGTCATGGAAGAAGAACATTTCTGATGCACGACGAAGAAAAAAAGCTGAGTGATTGGCTTGAACATTTGAGTTGGCTCTATCCAGACTTTGGTAAAACAATAAGTCATATACTACACTTCATACTTAAAGGCGAAAAAGATCTTGATCCGGAATGCTTTGTACCTATCCATGGCGACTTTCATACCCTGAATATATTTATATCTGAACCTGATCTCACAGTGATAGATTTTGAACAAAGCTGTATGTTTGATCCAGCCAAGGATTTAGGTTATTTTACTTCATATCTTACCATGAGAAAGAAAAAATATCAATTATCATTTGACATAGAGAATTTGCAGAAATGCTTCATTGATAAGTATACTTCCGAAATATCAGTTTCAGACAGACAAGAACTCTTGAAAAGGATATGTATATACGAAGCTAGAAGCTATATTCAGCATCTGCATTTCAGGTATTGGACCTTGAACAAAAAGCTTGATGAAATTGATTTTGAATACTGGGTAAAAAAGGCTGAGGAATGCCTCCAAGCTGAGGTGTAAAGTCAATGAAATACTTGCAAGAGTCATATTACTCCCCCGGCGACATAAAACATCCCTCCTCGTATAAAAAAACTAGTCACAGGACCAAGAGCCCTCTTTTTAGACTTTTTTTATATCAGAAGCAGCATTGGCCGCATGCTTTGGCAGTGGCACTTACTACTGCCGCCGCTAGTGGTTCCAACCTACTTCAACCATGGGTACTGGGATTTCTTATAGTTGGTGAAGTCATTACTAAAAAGAATCTGGACCTACTTCCCTGGGCCATTGCATTGCTACTAATCGCATATGGAGGTAAGGAACTCACAGGCTACTTACAAGCATATTTTATACAGACCTTAAGTTCAAAGACGATGCACAAGATTCGATATGATCTATTCCAGCATTTGGAGCGTCTGCCGGTAACATATTTTGACAATAGCCGTACAGGTGAGCTAGTTTCACGTATAATCAGCGATACAGATGAGGTAGATAAAGTGATGACAACTGGTATAAGCAACAACGGAACAGATCTAACAACAACTGTTGGCATATTTATTCTCCTATTCTATGTCAATATTGATTTGGCATTATACGTAGTACCTGTAGCGGCAGCTCTTGTATTGACTGTAATATTATTTAGAAAAACTCTCAAGCATTACTCACGGCGCATAAGACAGGCTGTAGGCGATATGGCTGCAAAAGGAAATGAAGTAATTACTAATATCCGGATTGTAAAGAGTTTTTCGATGGAGCGATTAGAGGCAGAGCGTTTTTTTAATAAATCTTTAGGTATAGCTGAAGCCAAAATTAACTTGGTCAAGAAATCTGGACTTTATTCGTCAACAGTGGATATGCTGGCTGGTTTAGCTGTCGTTGTAGTAGTTTTTTTTGCTGCACCCCAAGTTGTACATGGAAGCCTTACGTTAGGCGCTTTGGTCGCCTTTCTTGGTTTGATAGATAAATTGTTCAAGCCTGTCACAAGCCTAAGTAAAGCTAACGTTGACTTCCAAAGGGCAATTGTGGCAGGTGAAAGAATCTTTGAAATTATCGATACAGAACCAGAGGATTCGGAATCGTCTGATGGTGCAATAGAGACTTCTCCACCTGATATTAAAGGGGAGATCAAATTTGATAAAGTATCCTTTGGTTATAGTCCTGACAGGAAAATCTTTGAAAACTTTAGTTTGGTAATACAAGCTGGAGAGACATTGGCTATAGTAGGCAAAAGCGGAGCTGGGAAATCCACGCTTGTTAACCTCCTTTTGCGCTTTTATAAGCCTGTTTCCGGCGGGATTTTCATAGATGGATACCCTATAACTGCCTGGACGCTAAGTTCACTCAGGCAGAAAATTGCAATAGTCTCGCAGGATCCTATCCTTTTTTCTGACAGCATTCGTGATAATATTGCATATGGAAAGCCCAATGCTTCTGACGCAGAGATAATTGAAGTTGCCAAAGCAGCAAATGTCCACGACTTTATAATGAGTTTGCCAAATACCTATAATACTCGGATTGGTGAAAGGGGCGCCAAGCTTTCAACTGGTCAACGGCAACGCATAGCTATTGCCCGTGCGCTACTTAGTAATCCGAGTATTCTAGTATTAGATGAAGCAACCTCCAATGTGGATTCACAATCAGAGACTCTCATAAAAGATGCTTTAAAGCGCCTGATAGGGAAAAAGACTACTATTATCATCGCACATAGACTTTCTACAGTCATAGGTGCAAGCAAAATCATTGTTTTGGAAAACGGTATACCGGCAGAAATAGGAACACATAAAGATCTTTTACAAAGAGAAGGTATCTATGCCATGCTCTACAAGTCACAAGTTAAGGTTTAATCTAAAAACGAACCTTTGTTGTTTTGTAGATAAAATGAAGTATAGAATACATCATTATATACTTCGAATAATAGCTGAATATATCAATGGCTACAACTAATGTATCAAAGTCAGGGAGAGAAATGGCTAATTGCATGCATTATCAATGACTATATGCTATTCTGCAGATTTAGCCATCTTAGCATAGCGAAAGAAACGATTCAGAGAATACCTGGTAGAACTTGCAAAAGTCAAACTAGGAAATAGAATTTTGGACATAGCAACAGGATATGGAGAGCCAAGTATTACTGCGGCAAAGTATATCCAAGCAAGAGATTCAGTACTTGATGTAGATATATCAGCACAAATGTTAGAAATTGCAAAAGAAAGATCTACAAATCGAGGAGGCTGTTAAAGGTATCTGATAGGAATAGGAAAAATACCTCACTTTCTCCACTACCTCCACCAATTTCAAAACTGTGCCCAGAACTAGTCCGAAAATGGCAGATACCATTGCAGAAATTCTGAAATACCTCCACCTCTCAACAATGTCTCAACCGTATTTGCTATTCATGGTGGAAATCTTGCAAATGTCAGTAGATATATGCCTCTATAATACAGCCACTAAAACAAGCTCAAACTATGCTTCTTTTGTCAAAATAAGCAAAAGTGCATGCGTTAGCTTTTAGAATTTCCGAACAAATTGCTGCAAATGATAGATAACGACATTGGCCGCCATAAAATATGTCTTTAATTCTGTGACAAACAGAACAGGGATCTTATGATAATCTGGCTAAAGGTAGGGGTTAGTGTTGACATAACTTAAATTAACTCAAGAGGAATTTAAGAAAACAAAGATGTATCAGGCATGATTCCAAATGAATCGCAGACAGTATATAAAGCCATAATACACATACATGCAGGTTTCATCCATCTATTAAGACACTCTTCAGCTTTTTTTACCCAGTATTCGAAGTCAACTGGGTTAGGCTTATTATCGTTGGATTTAGAATGTAACTGTTTGTAGTACTTAGAATGTAGATGTCGAATATAACTTCGGGCTTTGTATAAATCCACTCTTTCCAAAGTTTCTTTTGTTGTTGTTATCGACATTCTAGCAGCAGAAGCATATTTCTCAAGAAAGCGTTTCTCTAAAGACTCAACATTTAGAGATAAATTATATTCTCTTTTACTATGGACAAGTTTTGCAATAAAATATCCCAAATCAATGGCTGGGTCAGAGATGCAACTATGATCAAAATCTATTACTGTTAGATCAGATCCATCTACAAATATATTGCCAGGATGAAAACCATTATGTATTAATACAAAGCATTTTGAGTTAAGGGATCTCTTTATTTTAAGTATGCAAGATAACATACTTTGTATTTGCTTTCCAAAATCTGGGTGTATGCTCAAATGCTCTGACCACTTATTGAGCTTTTCTTCTTCTTCCTTCATAGAGTAGTAGTAGACGCCTCCAGGCAGTAGACTGATACTATGAAGTTTGGCCAACCATGAGGCTGCCTGCATTATATGCGTCTCAATTTCTTTTTCTTCTACTTGTTTTTGTACCAACATATCTTTGAGCTGTATACCACTAGCTTTAGATGTTAACATAAAGTTACAATCAGGAAAATATGCTATCGGTTCGTATAGTTTGAGATGGTAGTGTTCATCTTCATCATCATTATCATGATCATCTGCTCCTTCCATATCAAATCCTTTGTGCCATACTTCTTGTAAAAGATCAAATATCTCCTTGCCCCTTCCATCAGGCCTCCATTTACCTACAATGATCTTGGATAATGGTTGTTGTTGCTCTTGTTGTTGTTTCTTCCTTTTTTTGCTAGCAAATTGTAATTTGAATTCGATGACTGATTTATTTTTTCTGATTTTTAAGGGATTTATTTCACAGCCTAAGATTTTAAAATCAGATAAATTCAACTTAGAGAGAAGATTTTGTTGTTGGAAGCAGTCCTTAACAAACGATTCATTTAAGAAATAATCAACTTGAGTTGAAGCCTTTACTGATGATCTTTCATGTTTTTCTTTTGCTTTCGCCTCCTCCTCATCTGTTTTTGTGTTTTTGGTCTGAACTTTACCGTCTAAGATTTCAGACAAGATCACATAGCCCCCCTGATCCATATATCTTAGATTTCCAATACAGTTCGGAATTTTGAAAGGTTACGACTGCTTCCTTCATCCATTTTATTAAATCATGGTTATATTAAAGATTTTTTATAATAGAGCTAATTTTTTATCATATTTTGTTACTAACAATTTTGAATCATAACACTAGACTTTTTAATTTCATACGTTCACATGTATCATAAGAGGCTGGAGATTAAAACTTCAATCTTCAAAAACATCTGCTTCTGCTACTGATCCATAAATATAATTACACTTTATCTAACTAACATTGTTCCTTTAGCATTTTAAATAATAAAATGACCATTGTGTTGATCTCCAAGTAGCATGAAATGATGACAAAAGAAAGGACTGCAATTATTGGTATAGCAGCCCTTTTTGTTCGCAACGAATGCTTGAAACTATCAATTTACCCTTATATGGCTATAATTACAATCCGTTTACCAAAATTCAGCTCTCAATATCATTTCACACATCCACATGAGGCAGCAACAAACATGATCATTCCACAGAACGAACAATTAGATAGTTGTACCTCAAGTCTAAAATATCATCACTTGCTTACATATTCAGTTGATAACCATTACTTGGAAGCGTCGACCGACGACAGTGAAAATTTATCCCATCAAATCTTTAGATATATTTGCGACTAATGTCGTCAATTCCAAATTTGTGTATAATCGATCACCTTTGCTAGGGCAATCCCTATTCAAATCAGAAAAGAAGGAACATGTTATAGATACCTGCCTAATGAACTAAGGTACTGGTGAGGATTACAGCTGCAATAGTGGCAAATAAGTAACGGCGTTATAGGGTTATCTTGATAATTTAGTTGCTGCCTTGGACTTTATTTTCGGCTTCTTGACTATAGCAAGAAAGAAGAATGCAAGGGCAAAGAAGATAATCGTTGATGTAAGAATCTCTACGATGGATGATTCAATTCCAGGTATAAACAAATCGATCTTTGAGACAATGGCTTGAACAGCAAACAATCCAAATGCAGTTGAAACAAAAAGAAGTCTCTTCGACTTTAGATTTCTGTAAGCTGTCAAAGTTAATGCGGAGAGAATCACTGCAAATATTCCAGATCCAATCTTTATGAAATCTACTAAGTCTGGCTCGTCTATATCAACCCTCGAAGTCATAATCATGTTAAATGCAATCGCTGGGTAGTGGAATAGCGCAACTACAGAGGTAAATAATGTGCCACCGATGCTCCCCGTGAGTACTACTGCCAATGCGTTGATCATGATCATATATGATTATCATCCCCACTCGATCGTTCTTCGTCTTTACTACTATCATCTGTTGTTTTCAACATCTTTTTGTCATCCTCTGACTTTGATGATATTACTGACAGATCCAAGAAAACTTCTGCAAGCCTATTAGACAACTTGCTCCAGAGGGATGGATAATATATCTTTAAAATATTGGTGATATCATCCGTATCGCCTTGTGTATAGTATTTTACAAATTTCCCTTTTTTACGTCTACTGACCAAGCCAATTTCAATTAGACGTGACATATGCCAGTTTATTGTGGGTGGCGTGAGGCTTTCATGTCGAGCTATGTCTATTTGAGTAGCTCCTGGGCTTTCTATGAGGAATAATATTATATCCCTTGGAACCTCCTGCCCTAACACAGCCAATATAGATTGCTGTCTTTCCCTGAAAATAGCAACAGCGTAATACATTCTAAACAATCCTACTCGTCGTGATTTGATCAAATCTTTTTTTTCTAATATTTTCAGATGATACTGAGTATCTCCAATCGCTAGATCTAACTTCCTACTAATCTTTCTAACATGACAACTAGGATTATCGACAATGTATTCGTAGATGCGCCTTCCATTAGGCGGAAGTGTGTTCTGATCCTTGTTATCATACTCAGTGTGGAGCAAGCATTTATCCCCGTATTTGAATTTTTATAGGTTGCCTTATGTTATAAATAGTTGTATGTGAAGAATTTAAAATGCAAAGCCCCCTCCATCCTGTCACTCCTGTCAATTATCTCAGTTGCTGCCGAACTCTTCCTCTTCTTTGTTACCGTTTGTAGGTCTTGTTATTAGTTGTCGTTAAGGAGTTCCGAGAGTTGTACTGCTACTAGAAGATGGTCCAATATTGCTGGTTTTTGGTCCAGCACGAGATGTTGGCCCGGCATTAGGAAGTGATCCGATGACGCTACTAGTACTACTGGTGCCATACACAATAGTATAACATTGGTCTACATTAGCTCTAGTAAGCGGTCCAGAGATTAGTCTCATACAGATGATGAATTTACTAAATTTATCTGTACCTCCTAATGTACTATTGCCTGCACCTGCTGCTGCTGCTGTTGCACCGCCCCCCTTACTGGTTTTAGGGCTTTTTGTTGTTTTTTTACTGCCTGTACCTGCTGCTGTTGTTGTACCGCCGCCCGTACTGGTAGAGCCTTTTGTTTTTTTACTGCCTGTGGTTTTCTTTGTGGTGGTAGTGCTCTTCTTTTTTACTGCTAATGTTGAAGCAGTGATACTGCCTGCTGTTACAAGTGCTATTGCCGTGACGATGACAAAAATGGCTAATAGCGTTGTTTTTGTACGCATATTGGGTTTTTATGCTGCACAGTTATTATACGTTTTGCTCATGAGTTATGACTAATTTTTCAGTTCAAGGACTAAAAGCAAAACCATCATGAGATCCAGCTATGCATTGTTACCAAATATTCTTCTATTACTAAGAAACCAGAAATCCCACGCTAGTTATCGAAACTTGATACTTCCGTTACGACATAGTCTAATAATTGTACCCATTCAAAGACCCAGAGGATGGCCTCCTCATGAAACCGTTACGTCGTTGGCACAACTTCCAGTATATTCTATTAACGGGCCAAAACCAGAATCTCTTTTTGTACTTATAAGTTATGCTAGCGCATTTGATACATCAAATTATTTCTTCTAATGATATGATAAAAACCATAGCTTTTCATATATAGTCAGTAATTATTGATATACTGTTCTTTGAAAAACAGAAGCAAGACTGATATAGTTGGGCTAATCTTGGAAGTGGCAAATGTGGGAGGAGCTACTAAGACAAAAATAATGTACAAAGCCTTCCTGTCTTCTTCA
>DATDFS010000052.1:0-12862 GCA_036522495.1 Nitrososphaeraceae archaeon
CTGTTAGAACCACTTTTTGAAGACAATATGATATACCTTCTATGTTCCAGATGTATTTACTTTATTGCGTTCATTATGCATATGTGCTTCTCTGGGGGTAATTTTGCTTTCAGCATGTGACTCAGTCACATGGTCAATAGAATAACTCAAGAAAACCTAATTTGATATGAAAAATAAAACAAGTTGCTGAATTCTATTTTTCTTTGAATCACCTTCCTCTTCAATATTAACCCCGGCTTTGCAACTACCTGACTTTATTACCGCTTGTCAATATAGACAAAAGGCCCTATACTTTAAATTTTGTTTTATCGTCGTCATTGATATTATCGTAATAATACTCTTGTAAATCAAATAACTAATCACATGGAGGAGATATAAAAACTGTCTGTAACTCTATTAAGTTATATCAGCATCTTGATAAGAGAGTATTGGCTGCTGACAAAGAACAGAATAGAGAAAATGTAAAAGACGATATTATTAAAGATTATAATTCGATATTAAGAGAAAGTGCACTTTTAGCTAGTATATCAGGATTCTTGTTCGGTTTTCTTCTAAACATCTCGGTAAATACTCCCAAAGGTTTTGCTGCTGGAGATAGCATAGTTCTTATGATTGCTCTTTTTTCTATCACTTTTGCAGTCTCGCTCTTTGCAATGCCAGTAGTTTACCACCATTTGCAATATCCTTATGCAGATCTTGAGAAATTCAAGCTTCGGAGCCACAAATTCATAAGGTTTGGTATAATTCCAGCAGCCTTTACACTATATCTAGGATTAGATCTAGGATTAGATCTTGGTTTAAAACTTGGATTTCCGTCAATTAACACTGACTATCTAGCATTCATACTCGCCGCGATACCTTTCATATTCATCTATATATTCTTCAGAGAAAGAAAATGACATGTATGTAACTACTATAAGACTCGGATATAGAAGGTGTTTTTGAGTATGATTTTAGGAACGACATGCAATAGAAGTTTTGCATTCATCCAATCTATAAGATTGTATACTAGCTGTACGTGTTGATGTCATAAGGAAGTAGCATAAGAGAATATCAGTATGTGACAGCTTTAGAAATAATATGTATCTACAATAAGAGTAAAGATATACCAAAGCTAAATAAAGTAAAGGATTCGTGATTATTATTAAAGCTGCTGTCGTTTCTCAATCAAAGTCAAACAAGTCACCAAAAAACCCTCTCTTCCTTCGTCTTTTGTTGTAATAATCATCATCGTCGTCATCATAATCTTTCTCATAATGATGGTACTTTTGGTAATGCTCATTTTCATATTTGCTTTGAACATTTGCTATCTTGTCTATCTCACCTCTATCCAACCATACTCCTTTACAAGAAGGACAGTAATCAATATCAACATCATATTTTTTCATTTCTTGCATTTGAGTTGAACAATTTGGATATTGCAAAGTCTTACAGCATACCTTGTAGAGATATATGTATATAATAATTTAGGCACAATTGCCAGCCATGGTTTATACCTATATTGTGATCTAGACATTTAGAATCGAACCGGTTTACTGTAATAAACCAATGTGTTACCATAACAGGGAAAGTTGTATGGACAAATTACTTTAATAAAGATGGCGATGCTAATTTCAATGTAGTTCTAGATCCTCCATACAAAAACATGTTAGGACCTGGAAGCTATTCCATGGTATTTGCTAATAAATATCATGGAGGTCCTGCAATGCATGCTGAGACTGTCTGTCAGGGTCCAGTAATAAGCAACAGTTCAGAAAATGTAGGAGCATGTAATGGGTATAATGGACCTGATTTTAGACCTGTTTTACCAAAAATAGGAGACCATGTGATTATGTATTTAGATGGTTAATAAATCAAATTAACTCCATTTACATTTAACCAATGTATCTTCTCTTGATAATTGGGTATCTGCTTATAGACTAGATCCCAATAATGGTGCGAATGTTCCTTGATTTTAAAATGACACAGTTCATGTAAAATTATAGATGCAGTGATACATTTGCTTTCCGATCTTCTAATACCATTTATAATGTTAACTCTCAAAATCGTGGAGACTTGAAGTTCTAGGTAATTCTGGAAACCATTCACAAAATTTGGGAGATTGAAGGGATTTGCAGCTGAACTGAAGAAATTATGGTATTTATAGTTCCATTTGAAATTTTAATTTTTTCCTTGAAAATATTCCAACGTAAAGATAATGATAATGTCAAGGATAGCATAAGATATTTACTGACTGCCTATTTCCTGAATTAGCATCTTCACTGTATTGATGTCAAGGTCGAGCTGGTCAGCAATCATATCATCTGGAATACCGGATATATGGAGGTTTCTCACTGCCTCTTTCTTTTCATTGTTTATTATATTGGATGGCGGATATAGTGATAATTCCGATTCAACTGATTCAATGTATTGTGAGACTTTGTCTATCAGATGATCTGTATTGGCAATGTCATCTGATGAAAATACAAGCACATGATCCTTGACTGGTACGCTTATCATCTTTACCTTATCATAAGTGTATATAACATATTTTAAATTACCCAGTTCTGAGTTAAACATCCTTCTCAAGTCAACAATATATGCAGACTGGGCCAAACTCAATTCGGGATCTCTTCCCTTAAGGTGTTCCTCTATGCCTGTCCTAGTATTTCCTGCATATAGATGTCCTGATTTTTCCACTATTCCAGCAAATCTAATTCCAGAGTCAAGGTTCAAAATATTTTTAGAGAATTGCTCTGATTTCATATTTGATATCATTAATCAATTGATCATATAGCCTTTTTGCAAAAATGGAGTTTTGTTAGGTATACTGCATTATGAGAAGATTTAATGCTGTTTAACCCGACCATACCTCATGATAAGAACTGTATTAAATTACGACGAATTAAACAATATGGAAGTATTTTTGATTTAGTAATTAACTCTGCTTCTTTTACAATGTTATCGTCTACATTAGTATTTACTTGATACTTGGGGGTTACTGATAACATTCAGCAAAGTGTATTTGCTATATCTATGAAACTAAATTTAGAATCATATTTGTTATAAAACATAAGACGTAGTATGATGACATTGAGAGAGGGAAAAGGGCTAGTTGTTGTGTGGTTCGTAATTTACAACTCTTAATTCCTCCATTTTGAGGTATTTTCATTTTTACTAATACAGAAAGGAAAACTTTTACTAATACGAGTAATATCCCTACTACGCTCTTAAACAGGTAAATGATACGGCAGAGCAATATAATTACCAATCTGTGCTGCAGCCTTCCGGGTGATTAATGATATGAATTATAACAAAATATGTGAGACTCAAAAAGCCATTGGCCACATTATGCGCGTAGTATTTGCTGTTAAGGAGATTACTCATCAAAATCAAGCTACGGTTGCTTTAGTTAAATTTACAAAGTTATTGAATATCAATCCAGAATCTTTAGCGGCTGAAATTGAGCAGTATGGAAGTATAAAGGAGAATTAGTAGAACTCTGAAAAAGGCAATTAGTGGACATAAATTTCAACTAAACGTGACTTTTAGTGTGTTTTATCAACTATATATTAAATCTTAGTCATTGTTACAATTACTTGATACAAGAATCATTTTTGCATTCGTTAATTCTTTGTACTGCATAACATAATAATAGAATTCGCGCTCCGTAGAATATGCTATTCAAAATGCTGACTTTTGGTTATTAGAACGATATGAAGATTGAATAATGCACACTTGCAAACTTTTTTTGCTATTAGAGGGATAGACATATTGTCGCGATTAATTGACCTGTCAGGCGTCTACTACTCGATTTGAATGTTGAAGTGATTTAGTGGAGTCTGGAACTATAAAGATGGCATCAGGAGAAATTGAAGAAAAATGTAGACGAAACTTCACGAAAAACTGGAAATTCGCCGATAAACAATGATTCTGGAAGCTGGGAAGAAAACTCGCCATCACAACTTGGGTAGGAGTCGAACATAATCTTGCGCAAATCAAACACAAGGATCTCATTCAGTTTTTGGATTTTATACGTTGCTGTCTACATACATCCTTCACATTACTATATAGATAAATAATGACACTAACAATAAGAATATGATTTAAGAAATAAGATTAAGTTGAATCAGAATATAGTAACACAAGAAGCGGTAAACAGTTGTTTAAGATATATTGACGGATCAAAGAAAGAACAATTTTTAAAGATTATAGAAGAAATCCGGATAATATTAGATGATCCTACCTATGAAGACTCTATAGGCGGTACAAGTATTCGTGCAATGTATGTAACAACTATAATACGTAAAGGCAAAGAACCACTAAAATTTCAGTGTATCAGTGAGACTTCTATAGATTTTAGTAAAACACCTATTGATTTTGGTGTCGGTATTGGTGATAAAAGTGATCCAGTAACTGAATCCTACAACATTTTAGAAAAGGACAAACCAGCGTTACACCATATCCTTGGTCTTTTAAAAAGGAACTACTTTATACCACAAGATTTCTCTTACAAAATGGCTGTCGAACACATAAATAAATTGAGAGCAGTATTTAGCAAAGACGAAATACTTGCATTCCCATCAATAGACAGTTCTCTTGTCAATATGGGATTAATCCCAATCTAACTGCTGAAAAATAAAATTAGTCCACGAAAACGGGTAAAATCTTTCCAATAAAGATATTGATCCGAGTATAATATTACGATTTGTGTGGCAACGATAATATTGAGTTTTGCTAAAAATAACATTGCATTATGGAGGCTGCTTTTGCAGCAGGTTGTTTTTGGCATGTAGAGGATTTATTCGGAAAAGTTAAAGGAGTACTTCAGCCGAGATAGAATATACTGGAGGATGGTTTGGGAATCCTACTTATGAAGACGTATGTTCAGATAAAACAGGCCATGCTGAAGCAGTCGAAGTAGATATGATCCTTTACAGGTTTCATATGAAGAACTTTTAGATATATTTTGGAATAACCATACCCAACAACACCTAATAGACAAGGACCTGATATTGTAACAAAGTATAGATCTTCGATACTCTTTCATGATAAAGAACAAGAGGCTATGTCCAAGGAATCTAAAGAAAGAATAAATCAATCTGGCAAATTTGATAATAGAAGAATAGTAAGAGATCAAATCAGCATCAAAATTCTATAAGGCGGAAGAGTATCATCAACAATACTTCCAAAAAAGCGGACTGGCACACTAAATATTTTTTGCAAAATATTTTGAAATTATCTCGTGGCCATCATATAGAACGAGTGAGGTATAGAATAGTAGAGGTTCTCATTTGAACCTCACTTGCTTGTCAATTGTGTCTAAGCAGGCAGTCACTACAAACGATTTTGTAATAATCATATACACCACTTTTACTTCTTAATACAAGTGATAAAGTATCTTTCCAACAAGTGAAAAAAAGACATATTTTTCATGGCTATATAGAAAACATTACAATAATAGCAATGTTGGTTAGCATATGCAGGTTGACATCAACATCTGAATGATAATTCCCTATCCTATTCTTACTAACCTTAATGTAATCTGTTCCCAAAACAAGTGTTTTATTACAGAAACTTTGTCTCATTCTTTAGATATGAGGATACTTAGCATGAAGCGAGAGGGAGAGAGAAACATTCTGTAACACGTAACAGGCTGTGCTTATATGTAGACATTAGTCACATTCACATCTTTTAGGCACAAAGAAGACATTAATTAGCCAAACTAAAATCAACGAGATTAATCTCAAGATTTCTCCAATCTCATTATAAAGGAACCATCATCAAGGACAAGATCTCTGGTATTATAGCAACTATTTTTCTAATGCCTTCTGAAGAAGAACTTTCTTATGAAAATATAAAAATAGTAGCGAAAGCCTGTAGAACTTAATCATTTTACATATATATCCATTATGACTTTATCATAATACGCAAAGATTTGATTTGATATTTTAACATAATAATAAGGTCAGTGTTGTGGTAATATTACTTTATTATTTTGCTTTTCGTACTCAGCAATTTCTGACTCTAACTGTAAAGTAATTCCTATCTCATCTAGACCCTGAAGTAAGGCCTTTTTTCTGTATTCATCTATTTTAAAATGTGTAATTATAGAGCCCATAGTTACCTGCTGATTGAATAAATCAATCTCGACGTTGACATTTTCAGAATTTCTAAATAAATAATCAATTTCTTCACCGCTTAAATAAACTGGCAAAAGTCCGACCTTCAAGCAATTAGTGTAGAAAATGTCGGCGAATGATTGTGCAATTATTGCTTGAAACCCATAATCTTGTATAGCCCAAACAGCATGTTCCCTCGAACTTCCGCTACCAAAATTATCCCGTGCAAGCAAGATTTGTCGCCCTGTATACATTGGATCATTTAATACAAATTTCAGTTTTGGATTTCCATCTCTATCAAACCGCCAATCATAAAATAAATACTTGCCGAAACCAGTCCTTTGAATTAGTTTAAGAAACTGTTTTGGAATTATTTGATCAGTATCTACATTAGATAAGTCTAGGGGAGTCACTTTACTTTTGATAACTCTAAAGGGCTTCAATTCGTTGTCACCTTATCCTAGAACCATTCCCTTACATCAACAAAATGTCCTTCTATTGCTGCTGCTGCTGCCATAACAGGACTTACAAGATGTGTTCTTCCACCACTTCCCTGACGTCCCTCAAAGTTACGGTTTGAAGTACTGGCGCAACGCTCGTAAGGAGCAAGGATATCAGGATTCATTCCAAGACACATGCTACAGCCTGATTCTCGCCATTCAAAGCCAGCATCTTTGAACACTTTGTCTAATCCTATTCTTTCTGCTTCCATTTTTACTTGTTGAGAACCCGGTACTACCATTGCTCTAACTTTGGATGATACCTGTTTTCCTTTTACGACAAGTGATGCCTCCAATAGATCTTCCAATCTGGAATTGGTACATGAACCTATGAAAACTCGATCGATTGCGACATCTGTAACAGGAGTACCTGGTTTGAGTGCCATGTATTCTAAAGCACGTAGAGCTGCTTTTCTCTCATTTTCATTTCCCTTCGCAAAATCATCAGGATGAGGAATTTTGTCAGTAACATCTATTACCATGGAGGGATTAGTCCCCCAACTGACCTGTGGTACAAGGTCATTGACATTCAAAGTGATCTCTCTGTTAAACTTTGCATTAGCGTCGGTTATCAAATTCTTACGCCAAAAGTCAACCATCTTTTCAAACTGTTCGCCTTTTGGAGTATATGTTCTCCCTCTGATGTAGTCAAAAGCCTTTTCATCAGGCACAATCAATCCTGCTCTAGCACCAGCCTCAATAGACATATTGCAAATAGTCATCCTCTGTTCAATAGAAAGATCGGTAACCATCTCACCTTTGTATTCTAAGATTGTACCAGTACCGCCTGCAGTTCCAATCATCCGAATCACTGAAAGTATAATATCTTTAGCAGTAATAGCATGTGGATTTTTGCATTTTCCGATGATATTAATTGCAAAAGTCTTAGGTTTGTACATCCACAAACACTGGGTAGCCAAAACGTGTTCAACTTCACTGGTTCCAATGCCAAACGCAAGCGCTCCAAGGGCACCGTGGGTGGAAGTATGGCTATCACCACAAACAATAGTTGTCCCGGGAAGAGTTATACCAAGCTCGGGTCCAATAACATGGATAATACCTTGATCTGGGCTGTTAATATCAAAAAGAGTAATACCAAACTCTTTGCAATTTTGTGCTAATGCCTGAATCTGTGTAAGAGAAATTTGATCAACTATCGGAAGGGATCTGTCGCTTGTTGGTACGTTATGATCCATAGTTGCAAACGTTAGGGCCGGGCACCTGACTCTTCTATGATTTAATCGAAGTCCATCGAATGCTTGTGGAGAGGTAACCTCATGTAATAAGTGACGGTCTATATATATTAGCGAGGGTCCACCATTAAAACCTTCATTTTTAAAATGAACTATATGAGCATCCCAAATCTTCTCGAATATTGTCTTCGGCATATTATTGCTTATTTTGACTAGCTTATAACAGAGATATAAAATATGCCACAAAAAATCCTTATTGGCAATGCTTAAATTTAGTATTGATTCTGCTATGCACAGTATGCATCCTCAGGATAATAGGTACCCTGAATATATTGCAGAGCAGATCAAGAAAGGAACTACTACCTGTGCATTGACTTGTAGTGATGGTGTGGTACTGGCTGCAGATACTAGAGCAAGTGCTGGTTTTTTTATTGCCGACAGGCATGTTATGAAAATTCAGAAAGTTGATAGACATCTTGGTATGACAATTGCAGGTGGTGTAGCCGACGCCCAGAATCTGGTCGATATCATGCGCTATAATGCAAATATTTATCGAATAACAAACAAAGAATTGATGCCGGTAAAGTCAGCCTCAAGACTCTGTTCCAATGTATTATTCAACCAGCGGTACTTCCCGTACTACGTACAGATTATCGTTGCAGGGTATGATAAAGAGGGTGGACAAATTTATAATATTGATTTGTTTGGTTCAATGACAAGTGAAAAGTTCATCTCTACCGGCAGTGGCTCTCCAGTAGCTTACGGTTACCTAGAGTCTGAATTCAAAGAAGGATTAGGTGTGAATGATGCTTACAAGATAGCAATACGGGCGATTGCAGCTGCAATAAGAAGAAACGCAGGTACTGGTGATGCTATTAATGCTGTTATAATAGACAAAGATGGTTATCGCGAATTATCCAAAGAAGTAAAGGAATCAGCTGGCGTACCTACTACTAGCCTAATTTAAGTGCATCGTTTCTCTAAACCTTTGAAGTAGATGCATAGCTTGCATCTCACTTCAAATGTTTGATAGATATTGTTAATTACCTGGCAACAAGGTTTTCGTTGCGTTTTATCACATTATTATTCGGTGTATGTTGTTGTTGCTGTTTTCTTGCATTATCTATATTCATGTTAATTGTAGCGACAACATACTGTCTTAGTAATTCAGTTAGTTCTGACTTTGTGTTAAGCATATACATTCTTGTGTTTCCTATTTTGCCAGTTTCCTTTATCAGATCCTTTTCAACTAAATGTGGTAGTACTCTTTGAATTGTCCTTAAAGGAATTTGTGTTATTTTGCTCATCTCTGGTGCGGAATAATCAAATTTCTGATTTAAAATGAGAAAATCCAGAATTCTTGCAGCAGTATTTTGGAATATACTCTCTAATGGCCTATTCTTATTATAAGATATTTCTTGTCGAGTGGAGACTTCTTCCATATTTTATATTATTTACACCTGTATATAAATACATGTCAAAATTGACGTTTTCATTGTCTGGATTTTACATAATAACGTCATAAGTGGCGTATATTTAAATAGTCAGAGAAGTAACATATCAGGAGTGTGATGTCAACTGGAGAATGGCGTAAGTGGCTATTACAACAACTTATCGGCGAGGGTGTTCACAATGTTATGCTAGAAGAACAGATACATCAAGAAGCCGGCAGACATTATGATACAAATCTCGACCTTGCTCTGAGGTCTCTTAGGGACGAAGGTATAATTGTGTCACTGGAATCTAGCCATGAAAAAAAATATCTTGTTAATTTTGATAAATTATATGAGGCTCAACAAATAATTAATTCAGAATCAAGGGAGGATAGCGAAAGTACTTTAGTGCAACCATATATCCCCGAACCTGAAGGATATACCTTTTGGTTTGACAATAAGGACAATAGAAAATTCAAAAAACAAAATATTTACAATATATATCTTAAAACGACAGACAAGATGAATTTTGCGGCTCAACTTATAACCAAATCTATGGGTGCTCCTAAAACTGTCTATATGGGCTCATTGAATGAATCTGACTCTTATATCTCGAAACTTTGGCGTGCTGTTTCAATTATAGCAACCGAAAGTAAGGATGGCACTTTCATATTACAAAACCTTCAAGATAAGGATCGAGTAGCATGCGGAAATAATAGGCAGCGTGGTAAGGTTGCCCTTGCAATATTTAGTAAATTAGGATACATCCAACAAATCGGAGCCAAGGGAAATTCAACAAGATTCAAACTTACTGCTAAGAAACCTTTCGCAATGACCTTGGATGAGGTCTTCAGTTATATGCTTGACCAAAAATCTGCCACTTAATATCATATTTGGCTATGCTCTTGGGACTTATCAAGATAGGACTTGTTATGATGGATATAAACAATATCGTTGTTCTTTAATTCATTTATGTCGGGTTTCATAGCCTGATGTTTTTGCATCTTACATCTTTAGTCTTTTCCATAGTATTACGTTTTACAGATGATCGTATTTTGAAGATGCGGAGATAAGCGAGATGACAAAATTCTCAAAATTGAAAGTAGCAAATTAGTGCAAGAACAATTTAACAAACTCGTAGGAGTAACGAATAATCCTATCCAATTCTTCAATACTCAATTCCTTTACTTACTTGTGCTATGCACTATCTTACTTCTACCATGACTTGGTCTCAGTACCCCTCAAATTTATAATATACCCTGTCTTCTGCAATCTGTTTTTTACCCTATCTGATTGGTCTGATAGCATGGCTATGGCATCTTTGTTTAGAGCGTCGTGTTCTCTTACTACCTGACTGATTTCCTCAACTTGTGTTTTTAATCTATTTTCACTTTTAATTGTCAAGTCATCTACCAATCTTTAGGTAATCTTCTAAAATTCTGTTGGACTATAGCATGAGTCACTAATGCTCCATTAATGTTTCAATGTTAATCGTTTCCGTTCCACCGATCAGATTTACTCTTACAAGGAACTACTTTTTCATAAGAGTTTTGGTTTCCTTCAGTGTACGTTAGACATGAGTTTCATAACTAAGTGTATTGCCTGATAATATCTTTTATCAAGACCCATTCTTTTACCAGAACCTGATTTCACGGCTTTTTTGCTATTGAAGTAAAGAAGATGTCCATACTTTTACTAGATACCATATACTTTGTTTATAAGCCAAACTGTATGATCTTGCACTTTGTATTTTTAGTGTTTAATACTTTTTCAATCAAAGGATATATATTGATATTTTGACTATTTGGAGGTCAATTGTGGAAGATAATAGTGACTACTATAGGAGAGATCAACACGAACAAAAAACATCACCATCCTTTGTAACAAAAACTAATGCATCCAAGGAAAAGACGAACATAGCAATAATTTCAATTGCCGCTTCGGCATGTCTTGCTATACTCAAGCTTACCATTGGATTATCCACAAACAGTCTTGGGATTTTATCTGAATCTTTGCATTCTGGGCTCGATATTATAGCGGCGATGATGACACTTTATGCTATTCGTATGATGATAAGACCGCCTGATTTAAGCTATACATACGGTTATGCCAAAGTTGAAAGTATAGCAAGTTTAGCTGAGATAATACTGCTATTTGCAGTAGCTGGATGGATATTTTATGAGGGTATAGAAAGGATATTTTTCAAAACCATTCAACCAGAAATTACAGTATATTCATTTGCGATTATGTTTACGTCTATTGGAGTAGATTTTGGAAGGTCGAGATCATTATACAGAATTGCAAGAAAATATGGTAGTCAAGCATTGGAAGCTGATGCACTTCATTTTAAGACAGATATGCTCTCATCTGCCATTATCATAGCCGGGTTAGCTTTGGTTTCCTTATACAATGTTCCTAATGCTGATGCTTATGCCGCGGTTGTGGTAGCAGCAATGATAATATATACATCACTTGGACTTGGAAGAAGGACATTAGATGTTTTACTAGACAGGGCGCCCAAAGGTGCATATCAGCGCGTCATGGAAACAGTATCTGGACTGGAGGGTGTTGACAGAGCACATGATATTCGCGTTAGAAATGTGGGCTCTGAAACTTTTGTGGATATGCATATTGAAGTTCCAAGGACTTATACTCATGATAGAGCGCATAGAGTGGCAACAGCAGTTGAAGAAAAGGTAAGAAAAACCCTTCCAAATTCTGATGTATTAGTACATGTGGATGCGACAGAATCATCAAGTGAAACAATAAGGGATAGGATTAGGCTTATTGCCGCAGAGACAGAAGGTATAAGGAATGTTCACTCTATATATCTATCCAAAATATCATCGTTCGAAGGAGCTGCAGATGTAGGGAAAGGAGAAAACGCAGATTCCAAGAATTTACCGGATCTTCAGGAAAAAAGAATGCCATTACTGCACTTGTATCTTGATGTGCAAATGGATGATAGTCTTGATCTCAAATCGGCTCATGCCATCATAGATAATTTTGAAAAAAGGATAAAAGACGAGGTCCCTACCTTTGAAAAAATCACTACACATATAGAAACAGAAACTAGTGAACTTCTAACAATAGGTACTGAAAAGGAAATCAATCAACCATATTTAGAGAAAATAAGAAGCTCATCTTTATCTGTTGATAGAGTTGTTGATTGCAGAGATATCGGAGTAATAGACATTAACGGTGAACTACATATTACTCTGACAATAAGGATAAAGCCGACTCTACGAAAAACCACTACCACAATAGAGGATGCACACACAATAGCTACAGATATCCAAAATCTTATCATCAAGCAAACTGGAGCTTCCAGAGTTATAGTACATACAGAACCAGATTAACGATCTCCCAGATAGTTTTATTCTGGTTGTAAACTGAAGGCTTCTGCATTTTAAGTATCTTTTATTATGATGCTTAAAAAAACTTCTAGGAATTAGATTTAGGCTTTAAGCTAATGAAAAAACGAATATGCAAAATATCGTATAAATAAATCCCTGTTGAATCTATAATTCTGACTTAGAGCCTATCCCAAAAATACAGACCAGATGTTTTGTTTAACAGATAAGGATACAGCTTGGATGTTCTTTTGTTTTGTTTTATCCCAAAATGGGTTGTTG
>DATDFS010000053.1:0-24898 GCA_036522495.1 Nitrososphaeraceae archaeon
ATATCCAAGCGGGCTGTTTAACAAAGGAGTTAGAGTTCTAAACGAAGATCATGTTGGACATGTGATGAAGGATACACCTGACAAGATAGTAATATTTGGCAGTTATGGTTATAGGTTTGATGTCCCTAAATCAAAGATAAAAGAAGTAGCCAGGAATGTCATTTTGAATATGGATGTTAATGAGCTAATGAAGTATAAGGTAGATAGAAACGAACCATTACCGACTGGAGAACCTATTGAGAAGTTAGCACAAGAACAGTAATAGTAAGCTGTGAATAATAATAATAGAAAGTAATTTTCTTCTTTCCTTGTAATACTAACTACTTTTTTCACCTCGAGATAATAAAAGCCGGCTATCTCTGAGATGCGTCTTTCCTCTCAAGACCACTTTTATTAGGTTTCAAAGCAATCTGTTGGTTTGCCCTCACCACAATTCATCATAGGCCTTTGTTTGCCTACTGCTGATTTTAATTGTTACCCATACGAAATGATGGATATCTATAAAATGGCCTCAGATAATATTCTTTATTTATGAGCAAATTTGGGCTATATTCTGACAAATCAGAGTCGATTCAATTTGAAAGTCATTTAGAAGGGTTGGAAGAAGAAATAAAGACTTTACTTCTCGGTTTGAGAAATTTTGTAAAATCACTTGGCAACAACATCCTTGAAGAAGTTAGGCCGCACAGAATAGTTTATGCCAAAACTTTAACCTTTAGAACCTTTCTAGATATACAACCAAGAACTGATTCCTTAATGATTTCTGTAAAAAAGGGCAGGATTGAGCCTCCTACGATCCATACAGTCAGGACTGCACAGGAATTAGAACATATCAAATTTGAAATCACAGAGGCGTATAAAAGAATTAAATAACTATCATCCTCATCCAAAATACTATTAGCCTATCAAACGTTCTTACACACAGACACGTTGCATGGCGAGGCGTTCAAACAAACATAAATACATATGGTTTAAGTTTTGGACAATACCGAAGACGTTTTCAAGGCCATGTATAAAAAAATTATTTTTGCTGTTGTTCAGCTTTCCCCTCTTTCGTTGTTTTTCTTGACCGTTTCTTCGAATTTGTCCTTCTTGGCTCTAAAACTTGCTTTACAATTGGTTTTAGCTGTTCGACATTTTCAGAATGGATTGTCTTCCTTAATACATCCACTGTTATTCCACGTGCTCTTGCTATAACAAAACTATTAAGCCCTGCTTCTCTTAACTCACCTAGTGAATATCCTCTTCCGGTTCTGATTAATTCAATACCTCTGCGCTGACGTTTAATAATAGATTTTTTTTCCATCTGCATGCTGGTTTATAATTATTGATGTGCTTAATAAAAGGATACTTTTCAAAAACTCTTTTTTTTAACATTATCGCTATTTGATTCCTTAATATGGATAAGAAGCTAAAAACATAAAATCCAGTGTCTTATTCTTTCTCACTCATCCACATCGTTCAAAGGATTTTGTAAAACCTGCGCCAATTCTAGATAGTTCCCTTACACCCTTTACTCACTGCCTAGAAACAAAGGATCCTGATTTGCAAATATCATGTTATTTGCATTTATTGCTGCTGCGACATTATTGGTGTATGCAAGTTGCCAACCCTAGTGTACATTTCAGCCATTTTTCTTGGAGCACGTCTGTATAATTATCTGCTATTTCTCTTACCGATTAAATTGTTTGTTGATAATCTTCTGAATAGTTTAGTATACCAGCTGATTATTTTATTCCGTCGGCGTCGTACTACATGAATGCAGGTATAAGTACTCTTGAGGGTTTGAATAATAATATGTAAGTTGCAACTCGTAACACTTTAAAGTCCATTATTTGATCTAAATTCCATGTTGTCATCTCGCTCAGGAATAAATGTAGTCTATTCCTCTGTCAATTTACCACAATTACACTCTCCTTATTTGATTTGCGGTTTTCCTGGCAGCGGATATGTTGGAAAGTTGGCAGTTGATCATTTAATTCACGAACTTGATGCAAAACATCTTGCTGATATTTATTCGACTTCATTTCCTCCCCAAGTTGTGATTAGAGCCGATGGAATAGCAGAACTTATGAAAAATAGCATTTTTTATTCAAATGGAGCCGCCTCTGATACTAATCTACTAATACTGACCGGAGATTCACAGCCCGCAACTCCTGAATCCGAATATCTTTTGGCTGAAGAGATCTTGGATATTGCAGCCAAATTTGATGCCCAAAAAATATTTACTCTGGCAGCATATGTCACTGGAGTCTTTGTAGACAAGCCACGCATTTTTGGTACAGCTACTGATGCAGATATTATAAAGTCGTTTCATGAACAAAACATATCTACCATGGACGGTGGTAGTATAACAGGAATGAATGGTCTTATTATTGGCATTGCAAAGCTTCGTGGGATGAACGGTACCTGTTTATTAGGAGAAACATCAGGTTACGTTGTAGATGCCAAAGCTTCCAAATCCATTCTGGAAACCTTGCTTTCACTAGTTCACATAAGGATAGATATGACTGGTCTTGAGAAAAAGGCAAAAGATACAGAGACGTTAATACAAACTATAGAACAACAAGTATCTGGAAGATCTGGAAGGATATTGGAGGGCCAACAACATGGCTTGGCAACACACAAACGAGCCGACACAGGATACATCAGTTAACTCTCTATTTAGAGGTCCTTATGATATATCCAATGTTTTTGATAGCAATGTCTATTTCTAGATTTCTAACTAGAAGTTTAATATATCTCCAATAAACGCATAATAAATACACCATACAATATCATGTCACGTCGAGATCTTCTGGTAAATAGATCTAGTTCAACAGTCAGGAGTCTGGAATACACATGATCGTCAACAATTAGTATAAGTAAATATCCATAAAATTAAAAAAGATTATAGTTTGGTCAGTTTGCCATATTTTCCAATGTTCAAACTATTTTCCCCACGGAATGCCTGGGTATATCCATTTTCAACAGAGATCTTGTCGCCCTGCTTTACAATGTTAATTTGTTCATCCCACAAAGAAAGTTTAATGCTGCCTGTTTCATCTGAAATTACTGCATCTGCAACTTGGGCCGTACCTCCTGATCTTAGGTTTACTGTTCTTGCATCTGTAAGGCTGTCAATATTTCCTGTTACACTAACTCCACGCATCCCTGCTTTTAGCTCACTGATCTTCATTTTTTATCTTATTGAAGTTCAACTTAATATCGTAATAAAGGTTCTGGGTTACATACTAGTTACCATCAACGACTGACCACAATCAGTACATACTAGTCTTATTCCCGCGAAAGTCCTTTCTCTAATCTCATGAACAGTTTTTGAGTGACATTTTATACATAATTTGTAGACTATTTCTGGTTTAGGCATAGTATCGACTTATCTACCTTAAAATGCAACAATTACTTTAACTTTAGTGTTGTTTGGTTGGTGCTGTTAACTTTGCGGAGATTTTAGCCTCGTTTCCTCCACCTGTCTTATTGCCTCCTCCTCTGCATCAAACCTCTTTATTATGACATATATTTTCAATTAATAAATACGTAAGTAATCTCCATTTTTCACACAGTTTTTCCTTAACTTCTTTTGGCAGAGTGGGTTACTTTTTCCATTGCTAATCATTATTCTTGGCATTCCTAATATCTTCTCAGACATATTAGCAGTATAATTTGGAGTCTAAAAACTCTCAAGTTAACAGAGCCGTTTGGTGCTACATTCATTATTATCACTTGTCATCATACAAGAAATAGGGTATATTGATTTATCAATAATTAGATTCAATAGTAACTCTGAAATAAGGATTCAAAGAAAAGGCACCTATCTGGAGGGGTAGCGAAGCTAGGTCAAACGCGCAGGACTCAAGATTAAAAACGATCTATTTTGCATAGGATTGAAGGTATATGGGTCATCCCGTCCCTCAGGGGTTCGTGGGTTCAAATCCCACTCCCTCCACTATTTCAATTCAAAACCAGTTTTATGAAGGATAGTATAACAATAATAGAACTACTGCTTAGCAGCTATTAGTTAACAAGCCTAGATATGCAGGGGATGGAAAGAAGGTAGACTGTTTCTTTCCAGAAATCCCTTATAGCAATATAACTCCTGACAAATACCCTGTTCTAAAATTCTCGATAACACCTTGACCACGGAATAGTAGATTTAAATTGGTATCGGAGCTTGATAATTATAAATAAATAATAAATCTAAACGGTTAAAAGAAATAGTTTCCATTTATTATTCATTATGGCTGAGAAGACTCCCACAAGTAAGTCTAATAACGCCTATTCTGCCAAATTAAAGTCAAGATATCAAAACTTTCTTCAGGAAGCAGCAACCCTATTTCCGAAGGTGGATCAAAAGTTATTGTTAAACATTCTACAGTTTGAAACTGTGTATAGCGATTGGGAGGGCAGCGTAATGCTCAAAATCGTTTATCCCGCAGGCACAGATTTGGACACGAAAAAGGAATGGATATACAAAAAATATCAACGTGTTTCATCTGTAGAAGAGAATAGAACACTTAGATTCAAAGGGATACGAGTGTATATTGAAGAGCTTGAGAAATTGTTGAAGGAGGACCAGGAAATAGAATATATCACTGGTTCGGCGACATTGACTCCTTCAGATGCATATGCGACTTAAACATGACACCTTTGAGTATGGATATCTATTTAGCGAGTAGATTGTGCGAGGCAATTCGATTCCTTTATTGTTTATTATATTATAGTTCGGGAAGGGAAAACGTTTTCAACGAAACCCATATGAACACAGTCTGATCTCATCTAGAAGACATTGTAATTCTCTGTTTTTCATCAAGACTTCTACGATCTTATTTCTCATCCTATTTTAGTATCACGTGATTATGATGTACGGAGTAATAGATTTAAAGCCTGCCTTAGGCATAGTAACAGTACGGTAATGGACCGAATGATATTAGTATCGTTATAGAGGTCGAAGAATAGGCCCCATACACGTATTATCGATATTATTAAATTTATGCCAGTAAACATTGCATGGGCTCTACAGTGTGTACTTCTAATGTTCTAACGTAGTGCATCTCCACAATAAAAGTACGAGATCAGCACATGCATCTTCTGCATCATACCAAGGTGTGCTTCATACGATAATTATTGCATCTTCTTTATATCAAATATTGTGCTATACATAAATATGATTTGGACGTTGATCTATATAGTAATCGGCGTTATTGTTCTCATTCTCTTATTAAGATTTCTCTTTCACCTCTTGGGCTAGTACATTAATAAGCAATATTGGAATTTATGGGAAATAGATGATTGATAAAATCATGGAAAGAATGCTTCAAAATGTTGCTTCAGCTTATATGCCCAAGTTCAAAGATATTGCCAATACAAAGGCACATGAACTTGCTTCAATGAAGGAAAAGATACGAACTTGTCCAGAAGAAGTTGAGGCATGGTTTGATAAAGAAATTGAAAAAGTAAGTAATCTAGACATTGCGGGTTTTCTGGAAAAAATGAAAACTGACAATAATCTAGACATTGCGGATTTTCTGGAAAAAATGAAGGGGTAAAAAGGAAGCTATCCTACTCGTATAAATCAAATACAGGCTTTGAAGCTGCTGATATACATATTATGATTTGATAGTTAGCTGTGAGTATTTAATTGCACGATATAGTAAATAACTAGTATAACCTAGGTAGAACCAATGATCATTCGAATATCTTATTATTTCGGTTCTGGATTTAGAATTTCTAATTTCTAGAAAAACTAGGGATAATAAAAGATTCCTTGGCTCTTGTTTTGATGGAGCCTAGTGAACGACTACATTCTGATGGTAGGCTAAATGATCGCCATGACGCTACGTACTGCAATCAGTGTAATAGTGATACTGTAATTTTTGATATGGTCTCTAGTGAATTTGTGTGTAGTTCATGCGGTTGCGTTGCAAATGATAAATTCTTTAATATTGAGCATAATGGCGGGTACTCAACTCAATCGGAGTATAACGATAGATCCAGAACAGGCATGCCCGAATCTTTGGCTATCCATCACAAAGGTCTGTCGACCTTAATTGGAATGGGTGACACTGATGCAAGAGGCAAAGCCCTAGAGCCAGCGCAAAAAATGAAAATGCAGAGATTACGGACGTGGAATAACAGATCTCAACTAAATGATTCAATCTCTAGAAACTTAGAAAAAGCTCTAAAATTTCTGAACAATTTTGGAGATAAACTATATCTTAGCCAAGCTGTTTTGGAAAGCGCTGCATATATTTATAGAAAGGCTGCAATAAAGAAACTTGCAAAGGGAAGATCGACTCTTGGATTAGTAGGAGCTGCACTTTATGCTGCATGTAGGGAGACTGCAACGCCAAAAACGATTTCAGATGTTGCAGCCGTGTGTAATTTATCTAGTAAGGATGTGATGTCCCATTATAAATTGATATTGCGGGAGCTCTCTTTGCAAATGCCAGTCCTCCATGGACCAGACTATGTTACTCTTATCGCAAATAGATTGAACCTAAGTGAAAAGACAAAGCGTGAAGCTCTAAAAATCTATTCGCAGGTACAACAGAATAGGATTTCCATAGGCAAAAACCCAAGAGCACTAGCGGGCGCAGTAATATATTTAGCATCGCAAAACTGCAGTGAATTCCTCAGACAGGTGGAAATCTGTCAAGTAGCTGATATATCCACGGTGTCATTAAGAAAGCGATGCAAAGAGATCAAAGCAACTCTTGATATTTAGCTTATATTTATTACGTAATATAATAAATCCACCTTCTATATAATATGAGTTTTATGCTTTGATATCACAAATGTTAGAGTAGAAATCTTCTAGGTTCTTTTTGGGTTAAAAAGTATGTTTAGTATTAAAAGCAATACGTTTTGAGTTAGCTTTGGTCATATACTGTGCCATTAGATGCTGGAGGCTGGAGTAACAGAGGGTGGTTGGAAATAATTGAATTCATACTTTCACTGTGCGAGAATGGAGCTAGAAAGACCCATGTGATGTATAGATGTAATCTGAATTCTAAACAAATCAACGAATACTTGAACTTCCTTCTAGAATGCGAAATGCTTGAAAAGATACAAGAACGTCTAAACTCAAAACGTTATATTTACAAGACAACTGAGTTAGGCAAGAAATTCATAGGCAGATATAAACAGCTTGCAGAACTCTTTAGCAAGCCCCCTCCCCGGTCGATAACATAAATAAATTCATTGGTTTTTTATTATTGGTGAATAATGTTTCTATTTAATAGTTCCATTCACATTAAATGAAATGTAAGTTTATTTCTATTGTAAAAGAATGAAGAATCGAAGTCGTTATGAAGTTATTGCAGCAATTCTAAAATCGGCTAATAAAGAGGAAACACGAACAAAAATAATGTATAAAGCGATGTTGAGTAATGACCAATGCAAAATTTACCTTGATTCACTACTTCATAATGGCCTAATTCAAGAGGTTAACAGTGGTAATAAAATGGTCTATAGAGTAACTCACAAGGGTAGCAAATTCCTAGCATATTATGATCAAATGAAAGAATTACTGCCAGTCGGAATTGAAGAAAACATTGCTGATGAGTATTATCGTTTGAATAATCGTTTGAATACCTAACTAACTATGACTAAACTATAGGCTCAAGTTTGATCTTTGGATATCCTGAAGATATATCAATTACAATTGCATGCAAACAGGTGTGAGGAACCAAAGATTGCAGAAACAGGGTACCATTTATCATTGTAAATCTTACGTGCATATCAGATACTCCGGCCAGACGTTCGCCTACATCTTGTGAATGCCGGACTACAACTATAGAGAGATCAGTATTCGCTTTAATGAAGGGCATGAGATCTATCCCATTAATTTCTCCATAATTTTGCATTTTTTGGAACATTTCTCCACCCATTATATTCAACAAAAGTTTGTTTGGATACTCTTGTCTTGTTTTAGTTATAACATCGTGAAAGAATTCAAACTGTTTCTCAAAAACATCCCACTTAGAACGCGATGTCCCATTATAATCACAGCTGCCTTTGGCCTTACTTGAAGGAAGGAAAATTTTAACGAGCCCTCTTTCAGAGTTTGTAGATAGATAAGGTTCTAGATATGGCATTACTGCTTTAGGATCAACTTCATCGATCGGTTGTAATAAGATGGGACTGCACATTCTGACAAAATTTGACATAATCCTTGCCAAGAATGTCATTATGACTCTTGCATTTATATCAGAGTCTAATTCAATGAGTATAATACTTTTTTTTGGGAAGCCGCCTCCGAGCGTAATATCCAGTTCTGGATATCCACTTGCGATATAATGATCTTCAGGAAGTGATTGGAATAAATGTTCTATTTTATTAAATGCGATGCTTGATTTAACAGTAGTTATAAACTCAGCCGGCTTATAAGAATCATAGCTTCGAAAAATACCATTATTAAGTGAATAAATGTACGATGGTTTGTTTATCATAACTCCACGTAATTTAGAAAGGAAGATTTCCCTTATTCTTATGTTGTCACAGTACTTCTGCCCCAATTCTATTATCCCATCCACAAGGAAATCTAGTGTCGTGTCTTTCGGATCTTCACTAATAAAAATTAATTTAGCGCCCGCTCTTTCGCGCCAGGTCTGTAGTACCCTTTCATTATTTAATCGCGCCTCTTTATCCATAAAAGATGCAATAGCATCCCAGCTGTCAATAATGATTATCGGTGCTTTAACATCCATCAATTGATTTGTAATTCTCTCAAAAAGTGATTCGGGCTCATCGAGACGTGCATCTTCAAAGCTTGATAAATTGTAATCTCGTCCTGATAGTTCATTTGGTTCCGATACTTTTGGCCGGCCAACAAATTTGTCAAGCCATGGATAATATAAAAAAAGTTGTTTTGGAGAAATCCTTGTAGAAATATAGAAAAAATTGCTTTTAATCTTCAATGCTCTCAGGATAGTAAGTGAAAGGGTAGTTTTACCTGTTCCCGCATAGCCTTTGATAAGCAAGGAATATGTATTCCGTTGAACAAATTGCATTAGCTCATAGGGAATATGAACGAGTTTTTCAGTCTGCTCATTATTCGAGCTTTTTACATTTGTTCTCATTCAATTTAACATGGCTCCAGTAGTAATAATAATCCTTTCTAATTTTGTGTTCGTCAAGATAACAGATATCCTTTATTAAACTGGGTAATATAGGGGAATTCTTCTCGCTTTTTGCAGAACGTCCTCGTCAAATTTTTCATCTTTCTATCGGCTATCTCATAAACAAGCTTGTGTAAATGAAATTCCTTCATTTTATGATATTTATGGGGCGATTTCCTTTTTGAAACGCAAGGCATCTATAAGTCCTTCTGCATAACCAATACTCAAAACAGCAAGTTCAAGTTTGCCCTGCTTCAAAAACCTCTCTGCATCATCAATATAGTAATCTGCATTATCAAGTAATTCAATCAACCCTTTGTTAGTCGAGAAATTATTCTCTTCTCTGATAGCGCATTTCAATTGATCAACTGCATATTTAGCTTTTGGAGCATATTTTTTCACCATGTTTACTGAAATTTTCTGGATATTCAGTGTGTTATCTATCGGCTCATCTACGTTACAAGTCAACGTTGTAAGTGCATCCAACTCTGTAAAATGAAGCGGCCCCGTTATTATTATAGAGTGAGGACCTATTCCAAAATCGGTGTTAATTAGTGATTTAACTTTGCCAGACATGATTTTTTGCTGTTCTGTACCGATCCTAGAGGTAACAATTACAAACGTTCCTTCTGAAAAGATCCCATATCTTAGATCTTGTTCCAGTTCCAATAAGGATTTGAACACGCAACGTGGATCAAGAAAAAACAATTTATTATGAATATCATTATATTCAGTCAATATGAGTGTGTGATTCCCTACCATCAAATTGTCAAAAATTGTATTGTACACACTAATATTTGACTTGAATTCTAACATCATCGTAACTGTTCTTCCAAATTTGTATATGTGCAACCCAGTTTCACCTATCAGCGAGGTAAGACCAGAAGCGGCATGTATAATATTGACTTTAATTGAACTTTTTACGGCCCTCACATATAGTTCTGTAAGAGTAGTGGCAATCAATGGATCGCCATACGTTAAGAGTACAATATTCTTGGTCATTGCTTCATTAAGAATCTCCCGTCCATCCTCTACGAACCATCGCTGGACAGGTATTATTATGCTACTATCTTCCTTTCCAATTAAAATATTCAAACCGGCCAACTCCTCGTCGGACAATGCACTCGTAAATCTCTCGACATATATTGTGTCACTCATTTTCAAAATGTCCAGCGCGCGAATGCTAATACCCTTATAGCCATTAATTCCTATCCCGATAAGCCAGAGCACAGTAGGATGAATATCTTTAAGCTCTATATTTTGCCTTTGGTAGTGTTCATCTTTTTGCTTTGATGGAGTCTCGACATATGGAATAGAGCTCTGTTAAACACTTCTATACTAGAAATATATTCTTCGATCTTTACTCTTTCATCAGCACTATGGGAAGCGTGCGGGTCACCGGGTCCAAAGGTTATAACAGGTATTTTGAATGCATTGCCAAGTATATTCATATCGCCGGTACCTGTTTTGCGTAAAAGAATTGGATGCTTCTTACGAACATCAAGAATTGAAAGTGAAAGTGCTCTAACCAGAGGAGATGTGTGATTCGCTTCAAATGGCTCGGTTTTGTCTTCGATTCTATAGGTCGCTTTTACTCGCTTCTCAATAGCAACCTTAGAGATAGCTTCGTCCAAAATTTTGAGTACTTCTTCGCATGTAGTAATAATTGGTATTCTAATGTCTATTGTTATTTTACATTTCTGCGGCGTTACATTATGGCTAGAGCCGCCTATGATTTCAGACAGACTGCAGGTTATAGAGTTGGTCTTATTGTCTCTAGTGCCCACCCGATCAAGTTCCGACTTTATGGCGTTCCATAAATCGTACATTTCTTCGATCGAATTTTTGGCTAGCCAAGGCGCACTTGCATGAGCACTGGCTCCAACGTCGCATGCAAGTCTAATTTCTAGTCTGCCTTTGTACGCGATAGTGATATTGTCGATGCCACTTGGCTCGCCAAAAATTGCATAATCTGCTGAAAGCTTGTTTTTTACGAGTTGTTTGACCCCTGTTGCATTTCCTTCTTCGTCAACAACCCCAGCGAAAATTATGGTTCCTCTCTGTTTTGGAAATTCGGAAGCTGCAAGTAACATTGCAATAAGAGGTCCCTTTGCATCCGATGCTCCACGACCATATATGAAGCCGTTTTCTATCCGGACTGGAATTTGGCCAGGCACAGTATCCATGTGGCCGCAAAGCAATATCCTAGGTTCGCCATTTCCTTTAGTTGCAATAACGTTCCCCACACTATCAATATTGACTTGTTCAAAACCAAGCTCGTTAACACACCTGTCTTTTATTATATTTGCTAGCGAGGCTTCAGATCTTGACGGCGTGTATTGTTCAAGAGCTTTTTTTAGTAGTTCGATAGCATACCCAGGGGAAATCAATTCTTATTTTCCTATCTTAGAAGCAAAATCAACCATCAATCCTGGAATATCAACTCCAGTTACCCTTACCGTATTTCTAAATTCAGTTGTGTTGTTGATCTCATGAACAATTAAACCATGCTCCCTACTTTCCATAAGATCAACACCAACAATTTGTCCTTCCATAGCTTTTGTAGCTTTTATACATATGTCTTCTAACTCGTTTGTTACTGGACAAGTTTCAGCATGTCCGCCTAATGCCATGTTAGTTTTCCATTCACCGGGACCAGAGTAGCGATAAATTGCTGCAACAACGGTGTCTCCTATAACAATTGCCCTAATATCTCTAGGAGGTCGACTAACAAGTTCTTCAAAGTAGTATACCTGATAAAGTGGAAACATGTGCTCTCTATCTTCAATTACTGCATTGGCAGCGTCCCTATCACGAAGAAGGGCAATTAATCTCCCCCAGCTTCCGATTGTAGGCTTGATAACTGCAGGATACCCCAAGTTGTCAAGAGCCGCGATCGCAGATTCTTCAGAAAAGGCAGAGAATGCGTTAGGGGTCTTTACCCCTGCTTTTTGAAGCTCCATATGAGCAAATAATTTATTACCACAAACGGTTGCAGTACGGAGAGAATTGATAATATGTGCTCCAAGACCCTCTAATGCTGCAGTTGCGTGAACACTCTTGAAATAGCTAACACAACGTTGAATAATGACTTTATTCAGGTATGGCGAGGACTCTCTTTCATTGTTCAGATCGATAGAAAGATCTTTACAATTAATATTATTTACTTTAATATCTCTCTTCTTAGCAGCTTCATACAGTGCCTTTTCTTCCCATCGAATATTGTCGTAAAGTATGCTAAGAGAAGATGTTACCTTCTCTTCTGTCACTGGCCCCAGTCCTCGCCCACAACTTGGGCTGGTTTTATATTAAATTCTTCCTCTGCCTTTAAAAGCTCATAACTTGCACCACAGTCTGGACATGTTACGATTTCACCCTCGATTGAGTCGGAGGGAATTTTGATTTCTGCATCACATTCTGGACATTTAACCATGCTATCATTTACTCCTTGGCCTTTACTTTTGGAGTTTCATCATTAAGTATTTTTCTCTCCAACCTATCGTCCAAATATAACTCCAAGATATCACCCATACGAAGTTCTTTCAAACCACGAGCTAGAATCTCTCCCTCATGCTGACGTGTTTCTAATCCTAGCAGTGATAACAAGTAACTTGCACCATTCTTTCCTGCTAGTTCTCCAAATACGATCTTGCGTCTATTACCTACAACCTTCGGTTCCAATATTTCGTACGCAGCTGGATTTTTGAGAATCGCGGCAAGATGAGTGCCTGCTTTGTGTTTATATGCGCTATCTCCCACAATTGGTTTCGATTCGGGAATTTCCAAATCAGTATATTCTGAAATTGTCTTGGATAGATCTTTCAACATATGCAACCTTAAATTATTATTTGATTTGTAAATTAACATCAACGCAACTGCAGTTTCAGCTAATGCTGGAATACCGGTTCTTTCTCCAAACCCATCTATGGTGGTATGGATTTGATCTGCACCTGCCTCGCATCCCGCCAATGCATTTGCCAATGCTAATCCAACATCATTGTGACAATGTACGTCTAGTGAGCTTTTCGATGTATCTATATTTTCATATACCATCTTGACAAGATTGTACATACCTTTCGGACACATGATCCCTACTGTATCTGGAATACTTATTCTCTCAATCCCACGGCAGTTCATCTCTTTACACATTTCAATAAGAAAGGCGGGATCGGTTCTGCTTGCATCCTCCATTGTGAATCGTGCTTTCAAGCCATGCGCATTAATATAATCAGCAACTTCGAGTGCTCTTATTTTTGCCTCTTCTCTTGTAATCTTTAATTTTGTTGACAGATGAATATCTGAAATACCCATATATGTGGCAATCCATGACGCTCCACAGTTAATGGCAATATCTACATCAGATTTTATCGCTCGCACGTGTGCCAGAATGTCAGCTTTTAATCCCTGTTTTATAATCGTCTTTGTAGCCTCAAAATGATCTGTTGATACTACTGGACTGATCTCTATTTGATCAACACCGAACGAATCGAGCATCCACGCAATCTGAATTCTTTGTTTTTTTGTGAATGACACTCCGGGGTGTTGTTCTCCCTCCCTAAGAGTTGAGTCAAGAATTCTAATTTTCTTCCTATTAGTGTCAAATCCATTATACCAGTGCGCATAATAGTTAGGATCATCTGATTTTAGCGACATTTGATTCTCTAATGAACTCATTTCGCAAGCGATATAAACGTTTTCGCAACTAAGTTCGTTGATGTGTACACCTTTTTTCGTTGCATTCGCAGATGAATTATTATATGTTATCGAATTTCGTCAGTTTACAAACAAAAGGAGCGACAATAGCGACAGTAGACAAGATTCTATCGCATGGTTTTAAGAATGATCACTGTATTTGTGTCATAGACACCTTCCGTTTTGCGTACGTCATCAATACATTTGTTAATTTCTATGATCGTAGGTGCCGCGATAATTGCTGCAATATCATATTGTCCTGTAATTTCATATATTACTTCAACACCTTTAAGATTCATGAGTTTAGAAGAAACTACATTTGTATCAGCAGTAGAATTAACTGATATAAGCGTTATTGCACTTGTTTTGTCTCTAGCACTCATTTCAATGGTAAATTTCTTAATAATTCCATTGTCAATCAGGTTCTTTACGCGCCTTCTTACAGCAGATTCAGACAATCCTATCTCGCTTGCAATCTCTACAAATGATTTACGGGAGTCCTTTTGTAAAGTTTGTATTATCTTTTCATCAACTGAATCAAGGTCAGATGACATTTCTCCTCTGCTCCTCTTTCGTAAACAAGTGATCCATTATTTCCAATGCTCGAGCAACAGTTTTTTCATCTATTACAAGTGGAGGAAGTAGCCTAATTATGTTTCTTCCTGAATATAACATTAGCAACCCATTTCTGATCCCATCAAGTAGTATATCCCTTACGTCAAAACGCATTTCTACTGCCAACATCATACCTAAACCTCTAACTTCTCGTATTATTTTGTGTCTATCTCCCAGCGCTAGAAGACCATTTTTGAAATATTTACCAGTACTTGAAGCATTTTCAACTAGTTTGTCTTCTACCAGTGCATCAAGGGTCGCAATACCTGCAGCACATGCAAGAGGACTTCCAGCAAAGGTAGAAGAGTGCTCGCCTACCTTCATTGCTTCCATGATTTCAGGTTTTACCAATGTTAATCCCATTGGAACTCCGCCTGCAATTCCTTTTGCAAGACACATAATATCCGGAGTAGTGCCCCAGTTTTGCCCTGCCCACATCTTGCCTGTTCTGCCTAAACCGGTTTGAATTTCATCAAATATCAAAACTAATTTGCGACGATTACAAATTTCTCTAATGCGTTGGATCAAACCGTCAGGTGGGACAATTATTCCTGTTTCTCCTTGAATCGGTTCCAAAATTACAGTTCCTGTATCGTCATCAATCGCTCCTTCTAATTTGGAAGAATCATTGTAAGGAACAAACTTTACGCCGCTTAAAAGCGGCATGAATGATCGTCGGTATTTTTCATTATGAGTTATTGAAAGGGCTCCGAATGTCTTTCCATGGTATGCACCATTCATAGCAATTATACCTGGCTTGCCGGAATATTTACGAGAGAATTTTAATGCAGCTTCCACTGCTTCAGCGCCACTGTTACAGAAAAATATTTTGTTTAGTCCCTCTGGGGCTAATCTCGACAATTTTTGCAGGAACCTTAGTCTAGTGTCATTGTATGCAGACATATGACATATTATGAGTTTCTCAGCTTGATCTTTGACCGCTTTTACAATCCTGTTATTGCAATGTCCTACAAGTGCAACACCATATCCTCCCATACAATCAACGTACTCCTTGCCAGATGTATCCCAGATGTATGCGCCTTTACCAAGTGAAATGTTTATGGGAAATCTCTGATACAGATTAGCTACATACTGGTCTTCACCGTTCAAGTGGCAGTAATCACCGTACAGTTATTATGTTGTATAGCTGATGAAATAGGGTTCTCTACTTGACCTGAAGCAATTATAGCTTCCTTAACTCCCATCTCTACTGCCTCGGTACATGCAATAATTTTCTTTTCCATACCGTATCCAATTTTTGGTAGTGCTACTTTTGCCTGCTCAAGTGTCATGTTTGTAACCAGTTTACCATCTAACATCAACCCACTAACATTTGTGATAAACATCACCTTGTTAGCTTTCACTCCACCTGCAACATAGGCCGCAGCTCGATCACCATCTACGTTGAGAAAATCAAATTCTTCACTTAATGCTATAGGCGAAATGACAGGAACATATTCATTGTCGAGTAATGTATCTAGTAAAGATGGATCGACAGCATATATCTTGCCCGTATAGCCGCCATCAATAGCCATCTTTCTACCGTTTTCATTAATTATCAAAAGCTTCTTTTTACGTTCGGCCTTCAGAAGGCCACCATCGATTCCCGTAATACCAGCGGCCTTTATGTCTTGACGCAGAAGCATCCCCACAATCGCTTTATTGATCTTACCTGACATAACCATCGTATAGATTTCAGCAGTCTCCTTGTCAGTGTATCTACTCTTCACTCCGCTGGGTGAAATAATGAATTTTTGTTCTTTGCCAAGTTTGGTTGCAATATTGGTAACTTCTTTACCTCCTCCATGGACGAGAACCAATCTATCATTCTTTGCTATCCCTCTGATGTCAGGAAGCGTGGTCGAATGGAGTCCATCTACTACACTGCCACCAATCTTGATTACTATCATACTGGTGTCAGCGGAGTATATTTCAAGCCGTCCATCTCTTCATAACCAAGCATTATATTCATATTCTGTATCGCGGATCCGGCAGCCCCTTTCATCAAATTATCAGATGCAGATAGCGCTATAAGTCTTTGATTATCAGAGTCAATATCAAATCCTACGTCGCAAAAGTTTGAGCCAACCACGAACTTGGGATCGGGAAATTTGTAGATACCTTTCTTGTCACGGATAAACCTAATGAAAGGTTCACCCTTGTAGGAATTCCTGTATACTTTCCACAATTCCAATTCATCAACTGTTTTCTTTAAGAACGTATGATTCGTAGTAAGAATGCCTCGAACGACATTCACTGCATGAGGGCTCATGCTCACCCTAATTTCTTTCTTGGCGACAAGTCCTAATTCCTGTTCAATTTCTCCCGTGTGTCTGTGTTTTGCTGGCTTGTACGGTCTAATTACACCGTAACGCATAGCATGATGTGTTCCTGCATTTGCTTTGACACCCGCACCCGATGAGCCAATCTTGCTGTCAACTACAATATGGTCTGTGTCAATCAAATTGTTTTCGATTAATGGTTTTATTGCCAGTAAAGAGGTGACTGCCATACACCCAGGGCATGAAACTAGCTGTGATTTTTTAATCTCATTACGGTGGAACTCTGGAACTCCGTACACTGATTTCGACAACAATTCTGGGAAAGGATGTTCCCACCCGTACCACTTTACATAGTCCTTTGGATTCTTCAAACGAAAGTCTGCAGACAGATCAATTATTTTTATACCCCTGTTATATAGATCCTTCACAATTTTATTTGCCTTGCCATGAGGAACTGAAGTAAATACTATATCACAGGAATTTGCCAACTTTTCCATATCCATTGATGAAAAAGTAAGTTCAATGAAACCTTTCAGACTAGGATGAATGCGATGTACGTATTCACCTGCCTTCTGTCTGGACGTTACCATATTGATGTGAACCTTTGGATGGCAAACAAGCAAGCGCAATAATTCCCCACCGACGTAGCCTGATGCACCAACTACACCAACTTCCATTTTTAATAATTCTCCTTTTCTTTGCTAACAGCGCAGCTTATGAATTTTGTTATCCTGAAATTGCCTTAAAATTTCCTCATTTATATTTCTGTCGAATATGCATCCAACTTGGATCACCAATTATAACATTTTATTTTTTTGCAATTGTCAGGGCATAATCTATCATTGCGCCCGCGATATCAGATTCAGAGACGTTGGAAGCACCCCGAAATTCTACAGTATTATTGACTTCATGGACCAATAATCCTCTTTTTTCATCCTCCATCAAATCAACTCCTAATATACCCCCTCCTACGGATTTTGCTGCTCTCAATGCTATATCTTCGAGTTCGTTTGTGATTGGAGCAAGTTCTGCTTTTCCTCCTCTAGATACGTTTGTCCTCCATTCATTCTCTACAGAATAACGATAAATTGCTGCAACAATTTTATCTCCTACTACAATGCATCTAAGGTCCCTTGGAGGTCTTTTGATCATTTCTTGGACATAGTAGATCCGTGAAAGCGGATTGTCATTTTCTTTACGCATTTCTATAATCATATTTGCCACTTCTTCATCTCTTATTGGAAAAACGCCTCTACCCCAAGAACCAATAATCGGTTTCAAAACAACTGGAAACCCTGTCGTGTTTATGACTTCAATTGCAGATTCTGCGCTAAAGGCGAAATGTGTTTTTGGAGTTGGAACATTAGACTTTGCAAGTGTTAATGATGTTATTAATTTATTACCGCAGGTTTCTCCGACTTTAAATTTATTGATAACCATAAACCCCATAAATTCTAAGCATGCACTAAGGTATAATCCTCTGAAGTGACTTATGCATCTTTGTAAGACTACATCTCCGAATTGGAGTGTTTTTCTTTTACTGGCGTTATTGATGGTAATTTTTTTTGCGTCGATAATCTGTGCCTTTAAGCCTTTTTTTTTAGCCGTGTCATATAGCGCTTTTTCCTCAAACCGCACCTTGTCATAGACTACGCAAACTTCTACCATCTACTGTCCCCAATCTTCTCCTACAGTTTCAGCTGGCTTCAATTCTACCTTGGCTTCTGACTTTGAAACAACTTCAAAATCTCCGCCACAGTCTGGACATGTCAGAATTTCTCCAATCATCATATCATCTGGAACATTAATTTCGGCTCCGCATTCTTGACATTGTGTCTTCATCTTGAATTTCTCCCTACATTTTGGTCAAACTTGCCTTCAATAGCCACTGCATTTGCAATTATTGATTGCAAACCCCATAACTCTACAAATCCCTTAGCCAAACCCTGATCAAAGTTTGATCCTGCACTAAATGTTGCTAGATCATTTTTGTACAGAGAATATATAGACTCTCTTCCGACTGCACAGAGTGATCCTTCTCGCATTTTTAATTTTACTTTTCCACTAACCTTGGTCTGAGTTGCATCTATAAATCTATCCAAATCTGTTCGAAGTGGATCTTGCCATAAACCTGAATAAATTATCCAGCTCCATTGTTCATCAACGAGTTGTTTAAAACGGAGTTCATGTTTGGTTAACACCATCTTTTCAAGGTCTTTGTGTGCTTCAATTATTGCGATAGCGGCAGGCGCTTCATAAACTTCTCTGGACTTTATTCCAATAACCCTGTCTTCTATATGATCTACGATACCCACTCCATAAGAACCAACTTTCTTATTAACGTATTCTATCAGACTATTAATATTCATATATATTCCATCTACGGCGACTGGAATTCCATCTTTAAACTCCAATTCGAGATAACCGGCATTAGCATTGCCGAACCTTACTAATTGAAAAGCATCTTCGGGTGGCTCCAAGTAAGCGTCCTCTATATTTCCACCTTCAATAGCTCTGCCCCAAATGTTAAGATCTACACTATACTTGCTTGCTATTGCACTGATGGGAATATTTTGTTCCTCAGCAAATTTAACCTCAATGTCTCTGGTTAGATTCATATCTCTTATTGGTGCAACAATTTTTAACCTTGGATTTAGAGAACGCATTGTAATATCAAATCTAATCTGATCATTACCTTTTCCAGTACAGCCATGAGCTACTGCAGCGGCTCCTTCCATATTTGCCACTTCCATCACTTTAGTTGCAATAAGGGGTCGAGCAAGAGCCGTTGCCAGAGGATACTTATTCTGGTACAACCCATTTGCCTTGATGGATGGAATAACATAATTTAATGCAAATTCTTCTTTAGCGTCAATGTAGATATGTTTTATTGCACCAATCCCCTCCGCCTTTTTTTCAATTTCCTCATAGTCATCGTTTTGTCCACAATCCACAGTTACAGTAATAACATCGTAGCGATATAACGTCTGCAAATATCTGATACAGACGGAAGTATCCAATCCTCCAGAATATGCAAGCACTGCTTTATCTCTTACCATGTATTACGCGTTGCGATTGAGCACTACATTTATATTTTTTGGTCAGGAATGATCCAAATAGGAGCGATATTGACCAATGTTGGTCAATGAGAAATCAATAACCAACGCAGTAAAAGAAATCATCAACAATGATCTTTCTTTCCAAGATTCTCTACAGCGGGATTATTGTAATATCAGCGCACTTTCACGAATTATCAAACCACAAATAGATCATATACTAGATAGACACATTAACATCGAAAGCATAATCACAGCACTCAAGCGTTCAAGGAATAATTACCAAATTCCACAAATTCCAGAACGATCTATTGCGTCAATTCTTGTAGGCAGCACGCTTAGTGTAAAGACAGATGTTGCAAAACTATCTGCAAGTAAACGTAAGAGAACTATAGAGAAAGTTGCAAAGGCTTTAACACAAAGCGTAGACAATTTTATCAGTGTTTCTGAGAGTATTTTTTCACTTACATTGGTATTTGATGATACCTTATTAAATGAAGTGAAAGCAATGTTTGCTCATTACGATATTTTGGAAGTTGAAGATGATCTGGCTGCGATTATAATTCACAGCCCAGAAGAGATCATTAAAACTCCTGGCTGTGCTATTGCCTTCTATAATCAATTAGCCCGTAGACATATAAACATTGAAGATACAGTCAGTTGTTATACAGATACAATTGTGCTTGTCAGAATGAGTGACGTAGGAAAAGCTTTTAATGCTCTAACAGAGCTAATATCGAACTCACGTAAACTTCCCAAGACAAGATAATAAAAGTTTATTATTCTACTGCAGAGTTGACGAAATCATGTACAGACGATATACCCTGGGAGAAGTCAAACGTAAAATTATCTATGTTTTACAAAATAATGCTACGGGTCTGTCCGGCGTAGAACTAGCAGACAAAACAGGAATTAACAGAATGACTATTACAAAATACCTGAATATATTATCTACAATGGGTTTGATTAAGAAAAAAAAGGTTGGTTCGGTAAATGTATGGTATCTTGAAACAGGAGTAATTGATTCCGAATTTCCAATAAATTTTCTTGAAATTCAACAAAGATTTTTAAATGCTGTGCTAATAGGAGACGAAAATCAAGGCCGAAGGATAATAACAAGTGTAATAAATTCAAGTGCTGATGAACTAAAAATTTTAACAGATGTAATTCTACCGACTGTAAATACTCTCAATGAACTATATAATAGGGGCAGATTGGGGAAGACAGAAAAAATTTCTCTTCTAAATATGATACTAGAATTAATCGATTTAATAAAGTTTAACTTGCAACCTATGGAAATCAAACCTAATGCATATGCCATAGTTGTAGCAGGCTCAGAGGATCAAATATATAGCGCTAAGATAGGGGCAACTACTTTACAAATACTAGGTTGGAATTCGTTATACATAGGCAATGTGGAACAACACATAGATCCATTTTTCGATATTGATTTAGAGCGCTACATAACTAAGATTTGGGATGGTAAAAGAGGCCTGATGATTATCTGTATTTATTCTACAGAAGAAAGCTCATTGCGTTTCCTATCTGCCGCTACCAAATCGATGAAGACAAAGCTAAAAGGGCAGGTTAACACAATATTAGTATCTACATCTAAACTCAAGCTTGTAACAGAGGTCATCGATGTTGATTACATAGCCAAAGACTTGCAATCTTTAATCGAGTGGACTGAACAAGAGTATAAAAAATTAAAGTGGCAGGGTGGCTGAATGTATTGGTGGAAGTAATAGATCGTGCTGATATTAAATACATACCCTCCCTCCCAAGTGTTTCAATCCTTAAAAGACGCATAAAAAAACTATGATAGATTATTCCATATGGTAAGCCAATTTTTAAACCAAAACAATCTTACTCCAGAAAAAGAATTTTGGAAAAACTTTACAAATAGATCGGATTCAGAGCGGGATAAGGAATTATTCGAAAAGATGTTAGCCGAGTATTGCAATTATATTGATATTATAGTCGACGCTGACAAACAGTATTTTCCAAGTGAGCCATTAGTAATAGCTTTGATATTATCGCAGCACAAGAAAATGATTAATTTGCTAATGAATAAGGTTTCTGAGCATAATAACGATTTCTAAGCAACGACTAATCGATAGAGATCAGAAAAAGATTATTAGAAAAGAGAGAATGGCATTAGAGCATACAGAAAAATATTTTGAAATGAAAATAATTACTGCCTGGCTCATCTTTACGCACAGCAATCAATATGATAGTTATGTTATATTACTGCAACGCTGTAAGACTTCTGATATTTAAAAAGGTGTGGTATTGGATCTAGATTTATACCAACTATAGACAATAAACACAGCGACGCCGCCATCCTATATCCATCATTGGATTCTATCGAAGATCTCCAGATTCTTTTTCATGTTACGAACAGTCCTTTTCAACTCGTGAATATCTTTTGATATTTCATCAATCTCACTTCGAGTTGGAAGGTTCAAGGCTTTAAAATTCTGTTCAGCAATATTCTGCAAATGTTTTGACAGATCCAGTTGATCTCTTAACAGCTTCCCATATAAGACTCCAAATTCATCTGAACCAAATAAACCGGTAAAGGCATCTTCAAATGCATCTATTGCAATGTTTCTATAATTTTTAGGATCTGCTTTTGAGTCGTATTGTTTCTCGGATGTTTTCTCTGCAATTTCCTTCATACCCCTTGAATATGCATCACTCATTTGAATCGAATATTCTTTTAGATCGGTTTGCAGCTGAAATAGAGTCTGTCCAAGATTGAAGAATTCCTGCATATAAAAGATAAAGTCCTTTGAAAATGCTTGAAAAGGGCCAACTGTAGGTAGTTTAACCAATTCAGACCAGAAATCAAACATGTTCTTTATCTGTTCTTGCTGCTGTTGGGAAAAAGTGTGATTATCCTCTTCCATAAACTCTTTGGGCCCATATTCATTAAAAAGATTGACGTGTAATGATATGTCTTTATACAAGTATTGACTGGAAATAAGTCGGCAACAGCACTTATGATTCGATATTATAGGTGTAATTCCGATTATTAGGATTGCTTGTTTTTTCTTGCCTAAAATTCTGTTAACTGTATGATCATGAATGGACACAGTTTTTAGACATGGCTACAGCTGTAATGAAGTTATGCCAATTTCGCGTCATAGAGAACATCGAAGAGAACAGTGAATGAAGCTGTATTCTTACTAAACCTAACTGAGACTGGCGTCTTAACAGAAACAAAACATGACAAGGTCAGAACACTACATATAAAGACGTGGTATTTGCAATTAGCAATGCATCCTTCCAGCTCGAATCAGAACACCACTAGCGTACCAATAGCACAATCACCCGGCTTTACAGCACATTGAAAATCAAACTTATACGTCTCTTCCACCAAGGCTTGGATTATTTATTAGCAAGATTTTTGCTGATATCCCTCAGGGTATTTCCTATATCCTTTAACGTGCTCCCTATATCGTCTTTGATATCTTTGATATTTTCATTCACTTCCTCAAGTGTTGCTTTCGTAGTTGGTAACGTATTATCTGCAGTATACAGTATTTTCCCTAGTTGCGCCGTGATTAAAGATTGCCTGTAGCTGTAAAAATCAATTGCAGGTCCGTGATATTCCCCCATATCTGACACTTGATACATCAAGTTTGATGGTTGTTTGAAAAATCTTACATCGTTTTTACTGACATAATAATGGAAGGATTCAATATTTTTACGCGAACCGCTCACTATAATTTGGACACTTTTTTCATTCCGTTGATTGACAGCCTTTGCTTGAATATTGTATTCAGCTGCGAGTTCAACCAATGAAAAACGCAGACCTACGTCGAAAATGTTTTCTCCTCTGATATAAAAAATCCCATCCACCATGACTTATTGAACAACTGCTCTACCTTTCTTATTACCATTATTATTATTGTTATTATTGTTATTATTGTTATCTTCTTTGGTCCTGGGTCCCACCTTGCTCCCTTCATAATTGCTAGCTCCTACAATATGTTGAGGTATACATCCTGGGTTATTAAAATTCGAAACTTGATAACATATCATATCATATCATATCATATCATATGGCATACTAAGGCAAATTCCATTTCCATTATAACAAAAAAGTATATCTTGTTAAGAGACGTGATAGCTACTTTGCATAGGTCGTTAGTAGACATAAGATAACTAAATGAGTAACTCTATTCGCACTATATCGCCATCTTTTTAGCTTTCTAGTCAGTCATAGAGACTTGTTTTGACCGAAGCTAAAAAGGTTCAAAAATTCACTCACTATAGTAGAGGAATAACTCTATAATTGATCTCAATCTATGATATTGATATCGAAGGAATTGTGTGTATATTATAGGCATGAAGTCAGGCTTTAAAGTACGAGTGTTCAATAGAAGAGATTCTGAACGAGTCATAAAGCTTATTTCAAATGTTATTGTCAATGAATTTAAGTTTAAACTTGAATTTGATAGTTTGGATTCTGATATAATTTGTATTGAGGAACATTACAACATATATAATGCTGGATGCTTTTGGGTTACTGAAAACAATGATAACAACACCGACAATCAAATTATTGGTACCATAGCAATAAGAAACTTGAAACAATTTGAATCCACATGCGAGTTAAAGCGCATGTATGTATTAAGGGAGTTTAGACGACTAGGAATAGGACAGAAGATGCTCGATACGGCAATAGATTTCGCAAAAAGTGTTGGTTATAAAAGAATAGTTTTAGATAGTTCAAAACATTTAGATGCAGCAAGGACCCTATACCTGAAGAAGGGTTTTGTAGATATTCGAAGATACAATGATAACTATAGAGCGGATGTGTTTATGGAAAAGAAATTACTATCTAGTTAATATTTGCATTTAGAGGAATCTAACTTACGTAGAGTGTTGCAGAAAAAATTAAAATGAATACGAACCTGAATGTATATCTCGTTATTAAAGCTAAAGGCAATGTAATAATATGTGAAATTTTGTACCTTATTGTATGCTTACTTGTATTGTGATTTTGTTGTGACTCATAGAATTCGCTAATTAGTGTTGATGTAGGATTTAGAAGCAGGAGCTCTGACCTAGTTATGTGATGTGCACATTAACATCTTATAAAGATCGTCAATAAGCCTAAGAC
>DATDFS010000054.1:0-7584 GCA_036522495.1 Nitrososphaeraceae archaeon
CGGGGATCGCTACCATCTGACACACTGGCGCTCAAGTATAACATAAATTATGACATTCTAGTTATAATCTATTATGTAACATAATTACCCCATATTGCAAAATTTTGAAATTCTCCCACCTAAGGTTAAATTTCTTATGAGATTGCCTACTTCAGCAATAGCTGCAGTGATGGCAAAAAATGCGGAATGGGAGTCGTAAAATTAAATTCATCGATATAATAACTTTCGACAAATGCACGAATACAGGAAGCTGATATCAAGAGTAATATTAACAGCAGTAATAACTGTTCTAGTCATTGCAACAAGTATTCTCTCTTAGGTGCATTTAAGAATTTATTCAGCAAAAAGATAGATCCATCACAACAATCATCTACAGGATCCTCATCGGCTACTAACAATGTTGGTACTTCATCAGGAGAATGTGACCAATCATTATGGAATCAATGTCTATTACCCGTCCAGATTACAAGTAGTCGATCCTTGTAAAACTGTGTCAGGGATAATAGAAAGCAAAAAGGTTGAAAAAGACGGTGATTATCATATAAGATTGAAGGCAGATCCATAATTTGCTAACTTCGTAAATTCTGTTAATGTAAAGGGTCAACTCGACGATTTGATGTTAGAACCGATTTGTGTAAATCCAGTAACTCAACCAGATGCAGTTTCAGCCTGCCAGAATTTCCGTGAAATTATCAGTATTGCTACGGTTGGCAGTCATGTACAAGTCACAGGTTCATATGTGTCTGATAATCAACATGGAGGATGGGCTGAAATACATCCAGTAACTTCCATGGTAAAAAATACCTTAGACCAAAACACTATTTTCCTTCTTTAAGCCATCCACCTTTTTAAGAAATGTTTAATTCCGAACATGAGGCTCTGAAATTTCTAAATGACGTGGACTCTAACGCATAACAACCAAACTGTTGGCGAGTGGTCAGACGATATAATTGATAAGATGGCATCAAAACTAAAAGGATCAAAGAAATCTCACAGCGTCTCTGAAAAAAGAGATCAAAATGAAGTTGTCAACATAGTTGTAGAATTCCTACCTAAGCCAATTCAAGATGCTTTTTATGGTATGTAGAGAAGACAAAAAAATCTAATTCATGCTAACAATTTCGCCAGATCGTAAAACATTGACTCAGCTAGAATCTTTCAAGGCTCGTAATATTTAATTCTTTAGTCTGCCATTGCGCTCTATCACCGATGCATCGTTGATTCATAATAAGGTAAGTTCAGCTGTCAATTCGGGCAACAAAAAAAGGCATCGTAATAGTTGGAAGCGGAGCCACGGGTGTGAGCCTTGGGCGTGCGCTATCAGACTTCATCTCCTCGGCGACCGATAGATGATGTCTTCCTCATTGCACCTTTAGCCATAACTACTTGAGCAAGGGTGGCTATTTAATAAAGACTCGCAGATATTACAAAGGTAACTTAGCTGAAAAAAGGATTAACGAAACGCTAGTTAGGAATTACGATTCCTACTCCATCTGGTATTGAGAGATTGTTTAAGAATCGGTAAATTGCAAGGGTGGTTTGTGAGGCATCGACACAGATTTTGGCCTTAGGCAATAATAATGCTAGTCCTCACCTTTTTATCTCTAAGCTATCATTCTTACAATCCATGATATTGTTATATCACGCGATCGAAGTAGTGTGGTTAGCATCCGATCAATGGATAACCTTCATCATCAACCATCATGTTAATTACCAAACCTTGCATAACTACACACTGTGGAGAACGATATAAAATATGCCTTAGGCTATCATCAAGCAACAAAACATTCAGAAATCAGCATACGACTATCCCGCCATTCCCTTGATTGGGATAATAAGCCTGGACCTTTCAAAGTATATACTAAATTACCATCAATGCATATTCCATCTGATTTTTCTCAACCCAAGGCAAATGCCATCACCTCTATCAGAGCCGTTAAGCAAGTCAATCCCATGGCAGCAGCCGCTACTACCGTAGACATAAAAAAACTAGCGGAGATACTATTCTTTTCTTCTGGGATCACAAGGGAAATGAAGAACCCTTATGGCAGTTATTATATGCGTGCCGCATCTGCTACCGGTGCATTATATCCCATCGAGCTGTATATTGTTTGTCAGGATATAGATGGTTTGAAGGCTGGAGTATACCACTTTTGTCCAGGAGATTTTACACTTACTGAACTTCGTAGTGGCGATTATAGAGCCGAATTGGCAGCGGCTGCAGGAGATAGCAGGAATATAATAACCTCGCCAATCGCCATCATATTTACCTCGCTTGCATGGAGAAATGCATGGAAGTATGAATCTCGTTCATATCGCCATTGGTTTTGGGATTCGGGGGTTATAGCCGCTAACCTTCTTGCTACAACTGCTTCCAGCTACCTTCAATCATTCATAATTTTGGGTTTTGTAGACGATATGGTAAACCGCCTATTGCGCTTGGATGATAAAAGAGAAGCCGCAGTAGCAATAGCTGCCATTGGTGCAGGACTATCCAAGGAGCCTGCTATAAAGCATAAAGAAATTAGTTCTTTGCCTCTTCCAGAAGTTTTGCCATTGTCAACAAAAGGGGAGGCAGACTATCCTGAAATTTGGAAAATGCACAGGGCATCTTATATTTCTGATTTGGAAGAGGCCAAGCACTGGGTTAATTGCGGGACTAGGTTCAAAAGACGAGAGCCGCTTGAAGCAGAGATCTTGGATTCTAGGCCACTAGAGGACACACAATCACCACCGCCAAAATCATCCCAGCCAACTTTGGGAGAAGTTATACTTTTGCGCGGTTCTTCTCGTAGATTCGCTAGGAGTCCGATTTCCTTTGGGCAGCTATCTACCATACTTGAAACTTCAACGACAGGAGTGCCATTGGATTTCCTTGGAGATGAGGAAGGCAACACAACAACAACAACCATGATCGATGTTTACATGGTAGTGAATGATGTAGAAGGCCTCCCGAGCGGAGGCTATTTTTTCAACCGTCCCACATCATCAATACAGCTGCTTAAAAATAAGGTATCCAGAAATACGTCTGGCTATCTTTGTTTAGGGCAGGCTCTTTTCAGCGATGCTAGCGTAGTATTCTTTTTAATGGCTGATTTGATAACCCTGTTAAGGACCTGCGGGAATAGAGGTTACAGAGCATCGCAGTTTGAAGCTGGTATTATTGCTGGGAAAATTTACCTGGCATCCTACGCCCAACAATTGGGAGCATCCGGTTCAACTTTTTTTGATGATGCAGTAACAGAGTTTTTCTCGCCTCATGCCAAAGATAAAAGTACAATGATTGCAGTTGGTATAGGAATTCCAGGATACAAATCTCGTCCAGGAAAAGTTCTAGCAACAAGATTGTCTAGGGATCAGCTGCTATCAGCCCAAACTACGATTTAACCGCTAGTCAGTGTGGGAGTTTTACCTTAGCGTGCCAGGTTAGCCTACAAAACAGTAGGACGAGGACGTAGGCGATAAAACACTCTATTGAAGAGCTGGATCATATGATTCAGACATGCTATGTTTGCCAGATGTCGATAATAATCATCCATTAGGTATCCAGAAGTGCTGAAGTATCCTAATTCATGGCGGCTCAGGAAGAATATGATCCATTGCCATCCAACTTGCTAACAACTTGGCTGCATACGTAGCAATGACAGTAAGTATAGATGATAAGAGGTTTGTAGAAATGCTGGGAGCAGATGAAGAAGTAATAGTAGACTTCAGGACTGACTTTCGAGACTTCCTGTATGACTATGACTATGCAGTCTTTGATATCTACTTCATATTTTCTTTTCTGCAGCATATCATGCGATCAAGCATGCACTTCCAACTCTGTATTTATTTTTAAAACATATTCCCATGTATTAGTTCTTATCAGATCGCAGATTGCTATGATCTGCGAGTCTGTATAATATGTTACTCCTTCGTCTCTCCTAAGCATAATGGACTTTAACAAGGTTAGCTTTAAGATCTTGGATTTCCTTGTATAGCATCAACTCTAGTTCTGTCAGTTGATTCATATCTCTGGATTTTGATTGATTAATTGATTAAGTATTCGTTGCCACTAGGTGATGAACATAACATCTGTCCATCACAAGTTTCAATTCCTACCAATATGCACTTTCAGATTCGGTATCAGAAGCAGCGTCTCCTTTTAAGAAGGTATATTCGTTAATTTCCTGTAAACCTTTAAAGATCCCTTCAACTGCGAAAAGCGAAGGAGCTTTAGTAGTAGGTAGATCACCACAACAGCTTTCTTCAAATTTCTTTATATCATATTCTACATATTCAATGTCTAATCTTTTTAAAAGATCAATGGCCTTCATAGAATCATCGGACTCATCTACAATTAGAACTGGTTTTCGCTTAACCACAACAATTATAGCAACATATGGAGATAAATGTAACACCGCCATTACATTTGGCTCTATTGACTCGAGTTTTTAGACTCAAAATTATACAGCTAATATGCCTGAGAACATATTAGAAATGTCAATAATTAGCGATGGAGGAGAGAGTGAGTAAGTGAGTTACTCTGCCAAAAGAAGTTAGGGAAAAACTGTGAAAAATGGAGATTACTTATAGTATTTATTAATTAAAAATGGATGTCAATAATAAGGAGGTTTGATGCAAAGGAGGCAATAAGACGGGAGGAGGAAAAGAGAATAAATCTCCGTCAAGCTAACAGCGTTTACATTTTGATAGAATCTATAATAATAGTCACTGGTATTGGAATAATTGTTTCAATTCTCCTACCGTACTGAAATGGGTTGTGAATCAATTTGACATGATCCTTAGACTCAATCGTCTTTATCAAAACTGTTTACGTGAGCATAAATAAATTACGATAGTAATATATGCCATAGATATCTAGGATTTCACCTTTCAAGCCATTGTTATGATAAAAGCCCATGACTGCCCCTACATAAGATCCATTGCCCTAACTCCTGTTCTTGTAGCTTTGGTTTATCCAAACCAATAGGCATCCAGTTTTGACTGATAGACCAGTTCCGGTTTATAATCCATAGTATAGGGGGTTTCGGTCTTTCCATATTATTGCATTTATTATATTGCCAGTTTTTTATGATTTCAAAGCTTTGATCGCAGTCCAATCCTCTCGTTGTGATTGATATATCCTATGTTAATCTTATAGCACATTCTATGATCCTTTATTGGTGCAGACTTGCAGCTCCTTGGAGTTAATCCTCTTTCTATATTCTTTCAACCTTTATTTTTCTATTCTCTGTAATAGGTTATCTGCTACCTCGTGGCAATCAAGCGGCAATTCAGATTTTAGGACAAAATTCCCTGCATTACTTAGAAGAAGAAGGGTGGTGACTTATGCTCTAAAGAGCTTTACAACTTTTATTATTACGAAGTTGACCAATACAAATGATATCATTGATGCTGCTATTGAGCCGAGCATTGATGCTTGATACGGTAGCGCTCCAAGTTGTAGAGACTCATAGGTAAATGAGATGTTTGAAAGTGAAAAAGCAATTTCAGAAATAGAAAATGCAGTAAATAGTTTCTTTATATCACTTCTTATTGTCTTGAAATCCTTCTTTCCTGTTAGTGGATCTATGTATCGATGTCTGTTATCAATGTAAAAAAGTAGAGCAAATAACGGAATATAAACACTATATTCAGCTGATAGTGCAACTATGGAGTTTGCAAAATGGTTTTTGTCATAATATGCATAATACATTTGGGTAACAAACGCTGCTGAAATGAAAGAACAAATTCCAGCTATTATTATATTCTTATTAAAAAGAATAAGATCCTTGTATTTGTTATAGAGTGTAGTCCTCTGCGTTACTTTAACGTTCGTTCAGCTCCTTATCCACCGCTCAAACCGGTCATAATTTCTACTAATCATTAGACTCATTTCTAACTGCATATCGCTAGTAATATCACTAGAGATATTTATATTTCTTTGCTTTTTTTCTTTACTTCTCAATCTATCAGGAGCAACCTTGTTATTCCACAGGCTCATCGTATTTTCCAAAGTTAGCAAGACAAATACATTTGACATCGTATGTGTAAACGAACACTCTCTGGATCTAGCTCTATACATTTATTACGATATTCAATAGCTTTATCATGTTTTCTAGGTTTATCGAGATTGAGCTTTGTCACAAAATAGTTTACGTATGAAGATAATGATAATGATAATGGAACTCCCAGAAACAAATAGTAAGTCTTCTTTTGAATGTTCAATCTGTGGAACAACAAAGATACTTACATATAGGCCATAAGAGACAAAAAGGAAGATTTATTCCGGATAACAGCTGGGACTAGCAAGCGAGTGACGTTAATTCGCCATAGATGTCTTACGGAAGAGCCTTGAAAAAATATATGAAAAAGAATTGATTGAGAAATTCGATAGATGGGGAAAGGAAGAAGCAAGGGCGGGCAGGAAGGAAAGTATAAACATCATGAAATGATACTTAAGATCACAATACACTATAATAAGAAATAATGCATGAACAGCTGGTGGCTGACGAAACGAGATTGTCCAAATCAAGAAGTAATAACAGATCTGTAGAGGATAGTCATGATATTAATCCCAAAGACACATCCTATGTAATTTCTGCACACGATAGCAGCATAGGAAAAGTGAGGGAGAACATGGAAGATAAATGGTATCTGAACAAAGAGATTGGCTTGTTTATTATAGCTGATGGAATGGGCGGACATGAGGGAGGAGAAATTGCTAGCAGCATTGCTGTAGACGAGGTATCAAAGTTTTTGAAAGAAAAACTTGTATGCACTACTTTTCATAATGGAGAGGAGGAAGAGAGAACATTAAAGAAAATCTTTAAAGATGCTTTGAAAGCGGCAAATCAGAAAATTATAGAGGAATCAAAAAATAATGCCGATATTAGAGGAATGGGAACCACAATTGTTTTTTCATTCATTCCGAAAAATAATGCAAACAGATTATACGTTGTTAACGTAGGAGATAGCAGGGCTTATAAAATCAAAGGTGAAAATCACACGGTAGTTAGAGAAGCCGGAAGAGAAGAGGGAGAAGGAATCATAACACAGCTAACAGAAGATCATTCCGTAACAGCAGAGATGGTAAGAAAGGGTCTTATATCAGAACAGGAAGCAAGAACCCACGAACTCAAGCATACGCTTACACAATCTCTTGGAAGCCCTTTTGATCATAAAGCTTTCATAAAACGTATTGAATGGGAGAAAGACGATTATCTACTCTTATGTTCCGATGGTCTTACAGATATGCTGGAAGATAAAGAAATTTGCTCAACCGTTCTTGAATACCAAACTCGTGAAAGGGAAGAAGTAGCAAACAGTAATAAACAAAAAGACAATGTAAACCAAGTAGTAACAGAACAAACAAAAGATGTTGATGATCTGATTCATCCACTCGAAAAGACGTGTGATGCACTCGTGAAAAAGGCAAATGAAAAAGGAGGTAGGGATAACATCACAGTAGTTCTAGTTCAAAACAAATACCATGAGCCCAACAAAAATACAAGAACAAAATCAAAGGATAACAAAAAAAGACAAGACATCCCAAGAATGTAGGGTATGGATTACAAGTAATACTATTCAACTTAGAATCCC
>DATDFS010000055.1:0-3128 GCA_036522495.1 Nitrososphaeraceae archaeon
ATAGCGATGGTAATCGGAATGCTACTATATCTCCTCCTTTGTTAGGTGTTGACCCAGGATTGCCTGTAGTGACGAATAACATCTCATGTCCTAATGACGGCCCAGCTGTTCCACGTGGTGATCCCACATTGAACTCCCGGAGTTTCTTACCCGTATCTGAATCCAATGCCATTACGATTCCATATCAGTATTTACATATTTTACAGTCCGATTCCCTGAAATTAGCCCGCCAGCGACAGTTGAAAATTATTATTATTAAGATGAAAGTTCTCACGTTGTTCCAATTTGGTTTTCCTAACTTCTCTTTGCTCTTTTAACATTGAATTTACCTTCCAGAAAAACAGGTTCGTCTATTCCCCAACTCCACTTCTTCTGAGGCTTTATCCTGATGTAAATAGCCTCTGAATGACTGGTCCCTTTCATGTATCCCTCTTTACGCGTTACTATGTCCGCGGTACCATGAATCCTGATGCCGCGAGGATCCCAAGGATCAACAGTCTTCAAGTCATCGATGACAAGTGCAACCTTATTATTTTTGAGAACGTTTTTGTATTTCCTAGATTTTAGAATACTCATTCCACCTACATAAAAGTGGTCACCATCGAAATCAAAACCAACGGGTACAACATCTGGCTGCATAGATTCTTCTGACAACGACTCTGTTGCTGCTGTCGCTATTCTTGCAAGGCGCTGTGACTTTAGGTATTCTATTTCCTTTTCAGAGAACGTCAAATTAGCCATTATTACATTCGCCGTTCTGATTATTTTTTCTTCGCCTTTAAACTTTATACTGTCACATGCACCGTATCGGAACGGTTTATTGTTAGATTTTTAGCTGCGCAGTATCGAAATATACAACGTTCCTTTCTTCACATTCACTTAATTTAGCACTCGATCAGCCCACCCAGCCTGCTGTGTATGCATTAATATTCATAGTTCATACTTACATCTTCCTATCTTTGCAATCAGCGCAATCATTGCGATTGTTATAAATATTTATTTTTCAATTAATCTTCACGCAATTTTGCCTTCAGTAAGACTTCTTAAGAACAAAGATAGGAAGAAATTAGGACTTATTTTATTAAATCTAAGCGCGTGCTAAGTTTTGAATAATAATGTCAATACCTGCGACTCCAAAAAAAATATTGTTAGGTCTTGATTTCATCTTAGGTCATTTCCAAGAGCCGTTATTCCCTAGGAAAATCATGACAAAAGAATTGGGTTATCAGGTAGAGGTGTTCAGTAGAGAAGAAGCACTGGGTTATTTTAAAAGTACAAACTACGAAGATTGCAGAATAAACGCCTATCCACCTTTTACGGAGTACCAAGGCATCAACAGAACACCAATAAGTTTTCTGATGGTTGATTTAGACTTCAAAGACTTTGATGGACGAGTGGAAGGAGGAGGAGGAGAATATTCAAAAAAGAAAGAAGAAAAAACATCATTATCATTAGAAAAGGCATTAAACAAAGCCTCAGAGAAGATTAAAAAAGAAAAAGTCGAAGGAGGAGGAGGAGGAAGCATTGGCGGAAATCCAACCGTGTTATGGACTGGTAATGGTTACCACATATACCAACCTGTTAGCGGACTTATTTTAGAAGAATACGAAACATTCTATGAATTTACAAAATACCTGGACAAAGACTTAACTAGTATGTTCATTCAATTTGCTGAAGAATATTTAACAGATTATACTGCAGACCGTCTACACAATCCTACTGTAAAGTCATGTTTGCTAAGGATTCCAGGAAGCCTAAACTCAAAATGCATTCCATATAAAGACCAAGATGCAGAGGTCAAGATAGTACAAAGATGGGATGGTAAAAGACCATCAATACAGCCTCTCCTACCAGATTTTAGAAGGTGGCTCATTCATAAGAGAATTGATGATATCGAAGAGTTAAAGGAGCAAGATAAAAAGCGTGGTCGATTTCAGATCATTGCTTCACAAAACCAGAGCAAAGCAATTACCAAGATAAAATGGATAGAAAAGGGAATATTAGAGCATCCTTTGCCTGATCACAGAAAGTACATCATCTGGAGAATACTTTCGCCATATCTGCTCAACGTAAAAAAGCTGCCAAAAGAAGAATCTTATTCTGTAATGAAGGATTGGTTAGATAAATGCAACGAGTTAGAAAGATTGAACTTCAATGCCAAGATAAAAATAAAAGAAGGTCTTAAGGGTGCAAGCAAAGGTTATTTTCCAATAAGCATAGAGAAGTTAAAGGAAGAAAATAACGCATTGTATTGTATAGTTTCTAAACAGAAGAGGAAAGATTGAGTCAGTCTGTTAGGTGAGCAATTGCTTTCTGACTTCATTCTTCGGTAGAACTCCAGCTGCTGCGTATCTATGACCTCCACTATTTAACCTACGGGCCATCAGATCATAGGTTATATCTGTTCCAACTTTCCCACAGGTGTGCTTTTTTTATCTTTTTCGTTAAATGCCAATTCTCCTGATATAGTGTATATTCCAGTGGGAATATGGATGGTGGTGGTGTAGCGTAACAAATTGGCAGAGGACAATAAACCGTCATAGTTATTGGAGGTTCAGCAGCTTTGATAGCATTATATGTTGTATCAAGAATGATTAGTCATCCTATAGCATAATTGCAGACGGATGTAGAAATAATAGATATATTAGCAAAGGTTCTGGAAGCTGATTGCAGGGTCGATCGGTCTATATAGTAGTACCAACGAAGAAACCCGTTACCAAACAGAAGAGTATATCCACGTGATTAGAGTGAGTAACATGTCATTCCATCAATTTTTTCTCTGAAGTCCTACAGGACCTCAGTGCAGAATGCATCGATACACCTGTGTACGTATCAGTACTAAACCTGTCTAATTATGACGATAATAATAGAGTACAATCTACATGTCTTATTATATAGTGATCATGTGAATAATAATTAGGCTTGTTCTAAACTTTATCTTACTCCACACTATTTTTAGCAGTCTTACAAAACATCAGAAGATGACTACTACTACCACCTCGGATAATAATAAACAAAAAATCGAACAGAAAATAGGTGAAGCTCTTGGTTTGGAGATGGCTGCTCAAAAGGCAGTAGAGGAACTTGGTTCAAAAGGGCTGTTAGACGAGGGAGGAATGAAGGCTAAA
>DATDFS010000056.1:0-8064 GCA_036522495.1 Nitrososphaeraceae archaeon
AATTCGTGCCAAGGATCTGGATCAGATGAGGGAAGTTGTAGAGAACAAGATACGAAAGCTGCCACGTATTTTAGAGACAGAATTAATGACCGTTTTGAAAACTAGAAAAGAAGATCAAATAGTTTCTTTGAAGAAGGATATCGCAGATGACACACTCTCTTTTGCCACAGCATCAACCAAACCTGTTCGGTACTAAGAGAAGGCTATTTTTAATCCATCGCCCACATACACGCTTCCAGAAGAATCTAGAGCAATGTTAGAGCGGATTTCCCATCTCGTTTAAGAGTAGGTTTTTGAGCTACATCTAGTATTTGCATAGATAATTCGTTTGATGGCTAGCACTGAGGGAATAAGTGATATCATATTAATCTACTACGCATAGGCTTTTTGCAAACCTTCTATGCTAATTTTTTTCATTTGAAGCATTGCTTTCATGACTTTTTGAGATTTTACGGGGTCAGGATCATTCAGTAGCTCGCCTAAAATAGTCGGAACGATCTGCCATGATATACCGTACTTGTCTTTGAGCCAGCCACATTGTACAACTTCTCCACCCGCAGAGAGCTTCTCCCACAGCTCATCTACTTCTTCCTGCGTCTTGCAGTTTACCAGAAACGAAATAGCCGGACTGAAAGTATAGTATGGACCTCCGTTTATTGCCATGAATGCTTGGCCTTCAAGCTCGAATGTCACTGTCATTACACTACCCTTGGGCCCAGGACCTGCTTCGCCGTAGCGCGTAACGCTCGCGATCCTTGAATTTTTAAAAATTGAGGTGTAGAAATTCACTGCCTCTTCAGCCTGTCTGTCGAACCATAGAGATGGCGTGATTTTTTGCATAATGAATTTGTTCATAGATGCCATATAACAAATAACATAAAGGCATTACTCCACAAGCGGAGGATTATTAGCAACATACTATGCGGTTAAGAGTAACTTTGGATCTGAGTGAGACTGTGCCGCGCAGCAGATCTTGATGACTTTTTAGACATGTCTATAGAAAATTTCGCTGGTGATATTATATCCTTTGCTATCTGCGCAGATAATAGATATATATCAGGGCTGCGCCCTAACTCTAATAGTAATTTGCTACATAAATCTGTCAACTACGTCGGGATAAAGGAACATGAAGGGGCAAATTCATCTAACCATATTATATATATATCATCGTTAAATGTAATATTATCGTGTCTGAAATAAGAGGATAGCATGGGAATGGAAAACTTTCAAAAGCATAGACCATTAGGAGTTACAGTAATAGCAATACTGACAGTAATCGCTGGCATAGCATTTGCTGCCATCGGAGCGATTCTCTTGGCGGTTGGAATCGGTTTTGCACTTGTAGCGCTAGCAATAGCGTATTTTGTTATGGCATATGGTTTATGGAAGGGAAAAAGGTGGGCCTGGACCATAACTCTTATACTATCAGCAATAGGAATCATATCAGGTATTGCTTCGATTGCTGTTGGGAATGCCGGAGCCGTATTTCACATAATCATAAATGTTGCGATTATCTATTACTTATACAGACCGAATGTAAAATCATTTTTTGGTAAGTGACCTATAAAGGCCAGCAGCGCCATTCAAGGCAAATTACACGTTCAGATTTTACAACATAAAATTATTATCCATTACAATCTCTTTTCATCGCTTGTACAAGTTCAGTAAGAGTATGCAAAGGTAACATATGGCAGCAGGGTAACAAATTTGGTGGCAATGGTGGCAGTAAAAGCTAAACTCCATAATGACAAGCATCTTTACCTCGCAATCGATTAACTATCCCGATGGATTACCATCTGTAGGAATCGTTCCGTCAAGATCTTTTGTCAGCCGTGTGATAATTTGCTTCTTTTCATTCTTTGCTTGTATGTCTATTTTTTCAAGATTAAATATAGCATCTTTAAAGAGCGAAGAAATTTCTGTTTCACATGTTCCCTGATTAGTCGCCAAAACTGCTACACAACATCCTGCTTCTTACAGTCTGAACAAATACAGCTTATCTGAACTAGGACATCGTCTCTATTCTTTACATCAGAGCAGTTATGATGATTTCCTTCACGACATGCCTTACATTTAGTAAACAATTCATATCGACCCAAAGTTTTATCACAAGGTCAAAAACAAAGTGTAGATGACACTTAAATTTCTTGAAGAGTGTATATCTTGGCTTTTGAAGAATGATCGAAATTTTTTATTGTTTCATCCAATCGAACTATTCTTTCATAGTCAACAAGAGCGAGATGTTAACGACATAAACTTAATTCAGTTAATTAAGATACTTATGATTTCTACGTTACTGCCTTTATCAATTATGCATATAAATAAAAGGAAGAGCGTATAACCTATGTGATGAGGCGTATTGAGCATAGAAGAGCACCAGATACCAGAAGAAATTAACGACCATCTAAAAATATTTGGTAAGAATGCGGATGAAGTTGATTATAATAATATTGGACAATGTCCGTTTTGTGGTTCGCGCATAGATGAGTTCAACTTTTGTGCATGCGGTGGAATGATGGGTGTTGATTGAACAGGAAGTCGAACGAATGGCTTTTCGTTACAATCATTAGGGTAGGAATTCGTTGATTAGAATTTTCATTAATTATAATGGGATTAAAGGGACGTAGTTACCTCCAGTTCATAATCCAAAACCGTCTTATTGTTATGAATTTTTCAGGGATGTAATAGTAGTTCGAAGTAGAATTCCATAATTGAAGGGCATCTCTGCTCCGTTCATGGATATGCAGCAGAATGTCGTCGAGTTAGCCAACATAATATGCTCTAATAATAACAGCTTATTGTGACGAAATCCTTATTCTTGCACCGGTTAAGATACCACTGTTGCTGTAGCAAACCTATTTCCTACTTGCTCTACCTTAGCCCTAACCTTCTGTCCAGCTTTTCCATTTTTAACAAATACGACGAATCCTTGCACTCTCGCAATCCCGTCTCCTTGTCTGCTAATCTCGGTAATGTCTACTTCGTATTCCTTCCCTACTTCGACCGGTTTTGGAGCAGGGGAACCTCTGTTGAAGCTCCTATTAGACCCGCCACCATAACTTCGGCCTCTACCGCGACCATAGCTGCTGTCTCTACCGTAACTCATTTGTAAACTTTGATAGGTCGTCGTCCTAATATAAACGGGATACATCACGCCAAGCGAGGCATGTAATAGGCTGATAACCAGCAACGGTTATGCATTCCTTGAATGGTCTTATTAAAACATATACATGCCCCGACATCTGTCGTATTTTCTCCTTAATGCCGTTAGAATCTGTAAAGAAAGTATTGGGACTTGTTCAATATCTTCATCTAGCATTTGTTAATATGCAATAACAGTCTATTAAATAAAAGAAAAAAGCTCAACAGTAGATCCTTTCCATCTCTGAGAGGAATATGAAACTGTATAGTTATTATTATATAATATGCATAGCATGATGAAAGAAACTACTTTGAACTGGTGAGCCTTGTATTATGACAAAAATGAATTTTGAGATAAAGACATTAGCAGTCAGTTTCAAATGGTCTAACCAATAATGAGTTATCAATAAAAAAATTTAGTGGCTGTGTCCGCAGCCGCAACCACTCATGCCATTGCTCTCATGCTCACTATGGCTGTGACTTTGTTCTGAACATGTAGGACATATATTAGCACCTGTTTCGGACATAAACATTGTACCACAGGAGGTACACTTTAGTTTTTGAACTCCTTGCATATTATTCGAATTATAATATCCTAATTAAAACCTTTGTTGGATTACTTGAAAGACGATAAACCATTGGTAGAGATAATCTCTGGACATATGGTTTCAAGGATCTCAGTAGAATTCACATAATTTCCCAAAAATTATACATAAGCTAAAGTTAAAAAATAAGATAGTAGCATAATAATTACTTCCTAAGTGAATCGGAACAAGTGAGCTTAAATATTTGCAGATCGTTTTGATCTATCTGTATCGAATATGGCTCAGAGTGAATTTGTCGAAGTTGCAAAAGTCAATGAAATTCCTCCTGGAAAAATGAAACATGTTGAAATTAATGGAAAAGAGATAATGATTGCAAACTTAGATGGCAAGTTTTATGCATTAAATGATAGATGCGGCCACATGAATGCATTACTTTCAATGGGAAATGTTAAAGATAATATTGTGACCTGTCCTTTTCATGGGGCTAGATTTGATGTCACTAGTGGTAGAAAAGTTTCTGAGCCCATCTTGACTCCATCACAGGAAATGGAGCCCTTACCAAAGACATGGCAAAAATATTTGGAACATGCTGGTCAACTTATGTCCCATATCAAAACATACGATCAGGAGAGATATGAGGTTAGAGTTGAAGAAGACAGTATTAAAATAAAAGCCCTAACCACTACCCAGGCAGATCGAACTTGTGCATAGTAGTATCTAGTTGAGCATAAAGAAGCAAAGGAATTGTTACTTTGTATGTGGGATATGACACTTCATACTCTTAAATATGCATACTTACTAGATTATTTTCCATATGGTTCATGAAACAGTAGACCAGCATATTAAAAGAATTCTGATTGATAGAGACATTACCACATTAAAACAGACCTTTTGTAGGATTATGTGTGCGCAGATCCGCAGTAACGGTTCAAAAACCTTTATGCCATATAGATTATTTTGCAGAATCGTTTACAAAGTTATTTGTCAGATAAGGAACTACAGCTTGGACGCTAACTTCTAGAATCTGACGATTATAATGTCTATAATCGAATGATAAACCTTATCATTCGTGAACTAGTCAGCGATGGAACTATTACAAAACAAAAAGAAGCAACTGCCGATGACCCAGAGGAAAAATACCAAGCAACACAAAACCTTGACAGAATATGTAGAGACTTTAAAGATACTGGATTATTATTTTAGGTTTAACCCTGCTACACCTCAGCATTACCGTTCAATTATTGTCAGAAGCATTTGGAAGAGAATAAAGATATTCTGAGTTGAACGGTTTCCTAAACGCTTTCTTGAATTCAATGTAGTAGAAGAATGTTGGAAGCAGGAAAAAGATGATTTACTTGTATCAAGATATTATCTTAAATTTCATAATATAAAGGTTCAATAACCAAATATTATATAACGAAACGTTTCAGTCTAGATATAACCAAATATCTACTTAGGAATGTGACTTAGCGAATTAATGCAGTTAGTATAGTTCGATTCAAAAGATTTGCCTGAGCCTGTTAGTAGATATTATGAAGAGCCCGGAGACCAAGGAAGTCACATGCAAAGGGATTACTCAAAATAGGTAGAGTCTATAATGAATCAATTGATAAAATTCTAATTGCATACTCGATAGAATTGAGGTTTCCTTCGTTGTTAAATTCCTACTGTTGCTTCTGACTTGTCATATTCCGTTTTCTGCTTTTTCTGTTTCTTCCTTTCTGCTCATCCTGCGACTATGAATCTAAGGATCTTGCCGGCAAGTAGTGCTCCGACTATTCCCATAGCAAGAGCAGGTCCCATTATCAACGGATAGATATTGTCTAGCATTCCAAAATAAGTCGGGGAGATTAAACTAGGCCATACAAAGGATTGGTTTGAAGATACTTCACTATAGACATATGTAACTAATGGATACTGCATCATAAGGAAAGACGATCCTAAGATTGCACCAGTAGCGAAGACAGTGCATGGCCTATTTGATGTAAAGGACAGTAAAATATCGGAGGCTAAAATAGGTAGTATGTTGAGAATGTAAAACGGAAGTGTCGGTATTAAAGATTCATTCGGTATTATGGCCGTTATTGCGTTTACAGTCAGGTAAGAGGCACCTATTACTGATAAAACACCAAATTTCCTTCTTCCTAGATGGAAAGAAGAATATAGTATAAAGGATATAAGAAGTGGATAACTGATAGTTGCTAGAACTGCAGCTGCAGATGGATCTGGATTAAAATTGAAATATTGAGTCTTCGAAAACGGAAGACTTAACATCCCAATGACACCATCCAAAGTCATCCATAGAGGCAGCACTCCTATAATGATGATGAGAAGCATGTGTGGATTAAGCCTTCCCGCTCCTGGTTTTGTCAAATCCTTCTTCTGAACGGCCTTTTCGTCATCCATAAGAATAGGCATTTTTGTGCTATTGGTGTATGATATAATCCCCAACATTGCACCAAGACTACTCACTATCATTCCCACTAAGAGGACAAGATGTGGAGGACTAAGTAAGCCATCCAATCCAAAGGCAGAATGCCATGCAAAATCAATTGGAGCAGCGACAATCAACATGCCAATTCCTGCAAATGTAAGTCTTGCGGATATGTTCAGGTTCTTCTCGCAGATAGACATGGAGGTGCGGGCCATCCGAACAATTGCTACGCCCAATATCGCAACAGCGACTCCAGTATAAAGGACGGCATGTGGAGCCGAAAAGAATGTTTCTGGCTTGTTCAATAGATGATTAGAAATATCCCAACTACCGCCTGTTGCAGATACCAAAATACCTATGCTCACTAACGCACAGCCTATAGTGAACCTTCTGATAGAATATGAGGGTGAAACGAACAATCCTAAGCCAGAGGACCTAGCGTTTTTATCCATTGTGTCTGGCGAGGAAGACTGTGCTCGTTTGCCAAGGTATTTCATCTTTGTCTTTCGTCCCTTGCTGGTATTTTATATGATGTATTATATTAATTATTTACATATTACCAATCATAATATGTCAATGATAAACGTACAATACTCGTAGTTGGACCAATCTCTCCTTCAATATGTTTGACCCCTACATCTTAGAATTATTTAGCTTGCTTCACTATCGATTCGGGAGGATAATTTTAGGATAGATGATGCGGATGCGACTGATAACAAGCCTAATGTGATTTGCAGCTGCTGCCGGTGCAGATAATACAATAACGATGTAATGGCGTCATGGGGATACCTTATATCTTGTTCCAGAAACTTAGTTTACACTTCAAGCTTTATTGGAAAAGCAGATGAAGCATGGCTATTAAGTTATTGTAGAATCAAAGAAACAAGAATGAAACTATGCTTTAGTGATAAAACGACCATGTAATTCCAAACACTTCGTATAAACGTTGGTAAGAACACAGAACCGAGAACTATGTTTTAGATGTACCGCCTACAATATGCACGATTAACCAACCTCGTCATAATATTGATATTTTCTATTGAACCTTGCAAACTAAATATCTTAAAAGTTCAGTTCCTGACCACCTCTACAGAAAAAACCGCCACGAACTCATTCTGATAGTCCTTGATCCCTTTTTGGGGGTAGTGAGCATTGTCATTCAGATGCGGCAAGGCAATGGCCTTCAAAAATACTACAAACCTTCCTACTGAATCTGGTTTTACTTCCAATTGTATATGATGAATAAAATGACTATACCAAGGTCTGCTAAAGGATTCCAGGGAAGGATATCGTGCATAGACAAGGTTTCCTAATCCGGCATAGCCCGATCCAACCTTGTCACCCATTTTGATGAATATGGGCTTTTGCGTAAAGTCAGACTGTCTTATCTTGACAAATCCAACTGAACTGGTCAAGTTCGGAAAAGCAATTGAGATAATTTGAATATCTGCGTTTTCGCCCACGTTTTCTCCTGTTATACCGACATAGAATGTTTTTCCCAGATGAACTATGCTGGGTGATACTGAAACGTTACTAATTAAAGGTATTGGTCTTATTTTAGGGAGTGTAAGATACAGGTTTGGAAGGATATAGATTGAAAGAAGAAAATAAATTGTCAGAGAGATACTAATTGTTGCGGCCAGAACAAAAGTTCTTGTTCTGATGTTTAAAAGATGGCTCTGTTTTATGCTCAGATTGTGAGGGGCTTCCCAATATAAATATACATCAAATATGGATTCAGACTTAATGCATGGAAGTACAGGTTTGCTATAAGGGAGATGGATATATAAATTTCCAGACATCAACCGATAAGGATTGTCCTCATAACGACTACCTTGACAACAGAGCAATTGTTGCTGTTGGAAAGAGAGCATTGTTGTAGGAACGGCAGCTACGGATTTGAACTCCAGAATAGCAAAAACACAAGAGCACATGACATAATGA
>DATDFS010000057.1:0-2380 GCA_036522495.1 Nitrososphaeraceae archaeon
ATGATACCGCTGAAATGATTAAATACGCTTCAAATTGCTTCTTATCACTAAAGATATCTTTCTTTAATGAAATAGGTCTAATATGCAGAGAATTGGGTATAGATGATAGACAGACAAGTTTAGCTGTTTCATTGGACAAGAGGATAGGAAAGTATGGTACCGAAGCTGGGCGACCATTCAGTGGGATGTGTTTGCCAAAAGATACGCAAGCATTTTCAAATTTTGTGAAAGGATTAAAAATGAATTCGGATCTGCTTCGGGCAATACTTGATATTAACCAAAAAGTGGAACAATTAACCAAGACAGAACAAATTATAAATGAGATAGGAGGGAGATAAATATAACAACACTACTATTGCCGCCACTACACTGTCAATATTCAATCTGTTAGACAACAGATAGTAATTCTTTTCTTCTCCCCTTGAAAGCCGCTTTCCAGTTCTACTACATTTTTCTATAATATTACATTATACTATAAATGAGCTATATAATATTACAATAAAAATTTGATCACAATTGCGGGAAAGGTTTCCTATATATTGAATTTAGTCATAACATCTTCTCCTTTCTCTCCTCATCCACCACCAGTCTCTAATCACTAAGAATAAATGTCCTATTGTGATGCTACCGAGAAAAGTGTTGTTGTCAATGGTGTGTCAATGGTGCATTGATAGATTCAGCCCAAATTGGCCCGCAGTATTCTTCCATCATAAACAAAACCTATGTGACCTAAATTATCATAATATGTTTACAGTTTACATGACCTGTGGAAGGAGCCGCTATCATGTCCAAAGTATAGTGTCACAATTTATGAATAGGTTTTGACAAGCATTGGATCTAGGGAATAGACTCTGTTAGTTATTTTTTATTATTATTGTTATTTTCTTTAATAACGATATTATTGACTGGTGTTTAATGTACTCATTAGATCTATTACATAATTGAGATTACAGCCATATTCTACGTTGTATATGTAGACCAGCTTCTATTTAGATGTCTTATGTCTTATGCTAGACTATCGAAGAGGACTTTGTTATGTAGATCATTTACTGGACTACAAATATCAGAATTTGATGCTATGTATGTATATATAATATAGAATCAGGGTACAGCGAATACAAGAGAAAGTTCCTCGGAGGAGTAAGACTGGCCATCCCGAAGAGATTTTCTTTTATAATTACGCAAAAGGGCCTATTAAATAATACAATACGGTACCGACATATCACTCATATCACTCATAATTTATATAGCTAAAGAGATAGTTATCTTAAGTATTGAATCATTGCTTAAAAATAAAAAAGATCTTTATACCACTTCTTCTCTTATCTATAATTGTCCTAGGCACTTTAACTGTCTATAGACCACCAAACCCGTCTGTTGTTGTGGCTCATGCTCAGAAAGCTGCGTCTAATGTTCCTTACATTGGATTGAATATGCGCGGCTTGTATACAACTGACTCGCAAATAAAAGATGCCTCTCCGAAGACCCTTCCTGTGAATTATTATGAAGACAGTTTCAGATTAATGTCTCAAGCGGGAATGGATCACGTACGATATGTATTCTATTGGGAAGCTTATGAAAAGAATCCATCTTTATTTATGAGCGAGATAACTACTGCTGCCAAGGCTGCCGACAAATGGGGAATAAAAGTGATTTATGACAACCACCAATTTCATACATCGTCTTGGTTAGAGCCAGGGAGGGGTAATGGATTTCCAATATCCCTTTTCAAAAATAATTCCACTGCTTATCCAGAGGGAGGTGGAGGCGCACCCAAATATCAATCTGCAAAGGTATGGTGGCATGACTTGTGGAATAGATCTATAAAGGATACCAACGGAACTGATGCTTGGACACGTCAAGCTAACTTTTTGAAAACAATAGTGAATGCTGTTGACAAATTTCCAAGTACATTAGGTTATGAGATACTCAATGAGCCACAAGTGCATTATTCAGATGAGTGGCAAAAGATAGGTAACTATAATACGTTTATTACAAATGAGTTAAGAAGCTTAACACAAAAAACAATCTTTTTCAGCCAGCAGATACCTGCAGGCACAAAAGATCCTCCAGAAAACATGGCAAAAATGGCTCCAGCTAATAAAACAAATGTCATATTCAAAGTTAGTGGTGGATATGGTGTACCCGCTCCTGGTAATTATTTTGATAAAAGATTTACATTATATCTTAAAACTGCGCAGCTTATGGGACTTCCATTATATATTGGTGAATGGAATAAGCAGGAGCGCGAACAAGTCACTGATCCACAACACCGTACAACTTTCGAAGTCGTGCATCGTTCTCAAAGTGATATAAATCAGACTGAGGCAAATCTAATTGTTCAAAGGTTTAAAGAAGGAAAAGTTTGGGGAATGGCTTT
>DATDFS010000058.1:0-11100 GCA_036522495.1 Nitrososphaeraceae archaeon
TGACCATGGTCGATGCGATGTAGTGTATGCGAACTTTTCATTTACTCTATTTGAGAATTCAAGTCTGTCCTACTGTGGGTCAAGAACAGAATCCCACTTTCTCTACAATTACTTGAGCAATAAGCGAGACATACTATAAACTAGCACATACAGGTTTCTCAAATGACCAATCACTTATTTCGTGCTCAATTAAGCGCATAAGCAATCATTTTGTGTCAAAATAAAGTATATGATTGAGTCAGAATCTTTTATGTGAACTCTGCTAGTAGCAGGCAGCTTGTTACAATAGTTTTGTCTGTTATTTTGTCATATTTTCAACTTTATCAGATGTCGTATTGCTGGCAGATGATGATGATGTTGTTATTGTTGGTAAATTAGGACCAAACCTAGAAGTAACGTTTGGTGTCGTTTTACCGGTTGTAGGAGGTTTTTGATCCTGAGCTAAAGCAACGTAAGGTGTAGTTGTTATTACTAACGCAACACCAAATACAGACAGAATAGCTACTGCAATTAATGCTAGTCCTTTCTTATTCATATTAAGACTATTTCTAACTATATTATTTATAAGAAATTCGAATATAAGCTGCAATGTGATAAAAGCAACTAATAGTTAGTATAGTCTAATAAAATATATGGATATATGGATATATGGATATCTAACTAACACCTGATGGTTCTCTATGTTCCTTATGCTCTAATTTCTTATGTTCCTCTTTCTCTTGTCGGGTAGCAAATGCGACGCCGCATAATTCACACTTTACGTCTTTTGTTGACATTTCAATTACTTGGCACTAATTAGAATATTTATGTTTAGCCGCAATAGAACGGATATAACCATACTTTTCTTCTCCCACTTTAGCAATGCAGCCATCTAAGTACCTAAAAAGTTAGTAGCATCATTATGTATCAGATATATACAGGGGCATATCTGTAGATTCTTAATAAAATAAATGGTCTCAATAAGAAATCCACCTGAGTGGAGCATAGAACCTGTTCCACCAAGATACAGATTTCTACGAGGAATCGATTATTTTGTCCTCTGGTCAAGTCTAGGAGTAGGATTGCTAGTTTTCTCTGCCGGCTCTTTTCTTACTGCAGCCAAGTTTAGCGATGCCATCCTTGCAATTATAATTGGTTCCGCTGCAGGTTCTTTACTGCTAGCCCTTGCAGGTAAGATTGGAAGTGATCATGCTGTTCCTTCTTTAATTAGCACTAGACCGTCGTTTGGTATTCAAGGCTCTTATCTTCCTGCCATATTAAATGTAATGCAGCTTATTGGATGGACGACATTTGAAATTATGATTATGTCAAAGGCTGCAGAAATGTTGACAGGAAATCTGATACCATATTATGTTTGGACGATTATTATCGGAGCTTTTGTAACACTTCTTGGTATCGCTGGCCCACTCACAGTGGTAAAAAACTGGTTGGGAAAATTTGCCATATGGATATCCTATGCATCATCAATAATCATAATCATACATTTGTTAACGGCAGGAAACCTTTCAAAAATATTATCATCATCAGGCAATGGCAGTATGTCTTTCTTCTCAGCATTAGATATTGTGATAGCTCTGCCAATATCCTGGATGCCACTTGCGGCCGATTATAACAGATTTTCAAAGGAAAGTAAAGGGGCATTTTTAGGCACATTTATAGGCTTTACACTCACAAACATCTTGTTTTATTTTGGAGGAGTAATGCTTGGTCTTTCCGATGTTGTAGGGATAATTGCAGCTATACAATCTATATTCTTTGGATTCCTTTTGTTAATACTTCTTGTAGATGAGGCAGATAATGCATTTGCCGATGTTTATTCTGCTGCAGTTTCGACACAGAGTATCTTTAGAAAAATTAAACAGTCTTATTTGATAATTGGATTTACAATCACTAGCATAATTCTTGCTATGACTATTTCAATAGCAAATTATGAAACATTTATTCTATTGATCGGAGCAGTATTTGTTCCTCTATTTGGAGTTGTATTGTCAGATTACTATATTGTAAAACGTCGCAACTACACAGAGCCTATAATGTATAGCAGTCATAGTGGTGGTGTTGGCGATAGCAATAGTAGTGGCAGTAGTGCTGCTCTAAAAGTTGGCTTTCCTGCTATAATATCATGGTCAATAGGCGTATTGCTTTATTATCTTTTATCATCGCTATCTCCAATTTATATTCCTAATTGGCCTCCAATAGGCGCAACAATTCCGAGTTTTATCGCAGCTGCACTGCTTTATGTCAGTATCATGTATTATACTAAAAAGAGAGGTTATTTGTTAAAGAAAGCCTAGCATTATGAAGTAACGATTTTGTATTTAGAGGATTGGTATGTCGCATGATAGTGGAAAAATAAAACATGACCCATTTACGCTAGGAATTATTATTGGTCTAAGGGCAAATCTTTCAATTAAGTGTCCTAGAAAACTATACCTTCGTCGTGCCTATCTGGATCTCTTTGTTTGGTGGTCATCAATATCCTTAACTAAACAGTGTCTATATTGAGAACCATCTAATGCAAATAAAAAGACGGGTAGAAAAGATAATGTCTTTGCAATCACAGCGGCTATTTTTGTTGTTAGCAGCAATAACTTCCATGAAGTCTCATAATAGCACAGTCAACTGACTCCATAAAGCTGAGCACCAATGAAGCGAAGCAGCAACCAATTCACTAAAGAATTTGACATAAAGACTTTTGAATTCTCAACGACCGATAAAAGCATATGCACTTCTCCAGTGACATGCATTTATACTATCGAGAATGTAGTGTTTAGACCAAACCTCATTAGTCCAAGTGCATATGTTCTGTAAGGAGACATTAACGTATCTTTCATGCAAAGGGGCAAAACTACTCATATGCATATCGTTCCACCAGAAATCATCCTGCAAATTATATTTACGAAGCATAAGACATAATGTGAGACTGTCTAATACAGGTATACATTTTGAAAAAAATGTTATTCTGGCATCTTCATCTTGATTAAAGTATTCCCTGACTTTTCCAATAATCTCATATTGATCCACACCTTCAGTTAATGGTACTCTGCTTTTGCTATGATCTCATTCTATCCATATAATTAGATCTAATTCATTACTCTGACTGTCTTTGGGTACAGTTGATAACTGCTTTGTTGCATATCTAAATAACTGGCGAAAGATTTGACTATTTCAATACAGCTTATCCCTAATTATACTTGATTTGTCACGCTGAAGGCATAACATTCTGCTGTTATTGACGGGTGACTGAGTTATGCAACAAAGCAGTTGATAACTCATGTACAGTACCAATTTGACCCCTTCCTAACGTCTGCATTGACATCCTGAATATGGATTAGTTAATTCTGTCTCTTACCTTGCATACCATTTGGTTTGATGTCCCTGTAATTAATTCTTAAAATACAATATCTATGTCGAAAAGAATCTCGAAGATCCAGATTTCTTTGGTTTATGGTCTTTTCTGAACCAAGCAGATATTTGTTCATATAAATACATGAATAATTAGTTATATTATCATATATTATAGAATTATCACTGTTATTATACAATATTTATATATGACAAGGGTGTATTGAAAAGTAAAGCGAATGACAATTAATGTTTCAAAGGCAATAGTAAGTATCAATGCTAATAACGCCGAACCAAAATGCTCTAGTAAAAACTGCAGAAAATATGAAACAATTCGGCTAAGAAGAATAATCTATATCTGCAAAACAGTTTTTGTGTATAAGATTTTACTAAACAGACTGGTTATTGAAGGGGAGAGTAACTAGATATGCAAGAAGGATTAACACCTGCCAATGCTGATAATGATATTTCTTCAATTTTTGAGGCTGCTATAGCTAAGCTTGATAACATAGATTCTGAAGCAAAGAAGCAAAAGAAGCAAATCATTATCGAATTGGCAAAGAAGCTCGAAGAAAAGATTCCTGTAAATACGATATCAATTGAAATAGTTAATCGATTGCATGGTAGATCGTCTGAGAGATTCATACGTCAATGTCTAGATGAAAAATATAAACAAAAGAGTCGTGTGGAAAATGCAAGAAAACAGAAAAAGAAGGAGGAGGGGAAGAAGGAGCAGCAAGAGCAAATATGCAACGAAAATCTAGCGGCGTTACCGCCGCTAAATCAGGAAGCCAAGGAGATCGCAGTCGATGTTCATGGAAGAGAAGAAACAGTAATAGTATCGCCAGGAGAACCTGTTACAAATCCAACTGGTAGGGGTGATAGTGGTGGTGATGACGATGGCGGTGTAGTATCTACCTATCTTGACAATGATGAGAGGAGTGACAATCAATTACAAAAAAATGAGAATAGACCTGTGCCATTTAGATTTTCCCTTCCATTCGGGATTGTCTTGGACTATTTATTTCCATTAATTCTTAATAAGGAAAGTAGAGAATGCCCCATATGGTTTAATGTCATGTTTGAGAAATGCACAGATGATGTTATTTCTGCTGATATACAAGGAAGAACAAAAGCGTCATTACAACAAGGTACAATCACGGAATAGAAGCCACGGAATGCTTGTTCTTTCTTTCCTGTGCCAGATCTGTTATAGCTACAACACTTTTCTACATAAAAAAATGATGCTGGCACTATCAACGTTTGTATCACTATCAAGGTTATGATGCTTCGTCATAATTATCATTATTCGTGCGGACTCTACTTACTGCCAATGCAGAGACCATCTGGTAGTGTATCACTTATAATTCCATTTTGAGCTCCTGAAACTCTTCTATTGCTGTATCAGAAATCCAGTCTAGTCTACAATTGCAAGACATTCGTGGATCACACTGTAGGAAACTCTATGAATATTGGAAAATAATCTCTACCATTTCCTCCTTCTATCTTATGCATTTGATAATAACTTACAAGATGAAATTGATTTTGTCCGTCTGTCTCAACAGAAAGATTAATTATCTTCTGCAATATCTTTCTTATAATTTTGCAGTGCAACCAATTGCTAATCGGCTAACGCCATGTAACAAATAACAAGGTTATCTTGACAGTTTATCATACAATAAATTAACATGCATGCTGTTAAGGGAGCTATATGAACATAGTTTTCTATATGATCCTCCTTGAATTGTTTGATAACAAATCAAATTAAGATTGCAAAAAACTTGCCGACGTTGACATATCTAAAGAATCAAACCGAGGGTTATCCAGGCCTTGTCAAGATACATACTTCAGTTTATATATGACATGAAAACTATGAGGATAAATAGCAGCTATTAAGAACGTTCGAATGCCGTAGAGCAATAATAATAAAAACTGCTTTCTATAACTGCTAAAATGAGCACTTCAAAATAGTACTAGAAAACATACGGTGCAATGATTACAAATCACAAGATATTATTTATATCCTTTTTTCTATATTTTATTATTGTCAGAAAATCTATAAGGACGGTTATGAAGGAAAATGACGAGATCAATGGTAACAAGGAAATTTCATTTAGTAGCAGCAAAAAAAGCGATCTTTTGATAATTGTAATATTGGATGTATGGATGGAGCTTGCTGACTTGGAGTATGTTCCAAATGGATAGACATATAGCTTGAGAAATCCTTTCTCCTGATGTGCCTATTGGAAACTAAAACTAAAATATCTTCAATTAGAAAGATTCCCGATGAATTATAGAATAAGATCAGGCTACTACTTCCATCGGAAAACCAAATAATAATACCATAGGACGCGTCCTCTTATTCCATTTGGAAAGGTTCTGAGTGAAATTCTACATGTATTGAGGACAGGATGCCAGTGGATGGTGTTGCAAAAAGAACATGGTTCAGAATCTACTTGCTATAGGCGATGGAGCAAAAAACTATTGGAAGATTTTCCAAACATCATAGTGGAGAACCATCTGGAATATGATCCGAATATAGTCGAGAAGATAATGTATTTTGTCACAAAGGCTCCAGGTAATTAAAATTACTAGATACATAATATTCCAGCCGACATAAACAGATCCCATGCCATATTCTTAAGATAAAAAAGGATGAACTACTAACTAATTTCTATTGAGCGTTGTAAATACGCTAGGATAATGGACTTCTATCCGATATGTCCGATTATGCCATATTATCCATTCAATTTTCAAATTTGATGCTATGAATTTGTATTATGCCATCTCATACACTCTTAGAAGATAGGAGTCCTTATTCTAAGGCTAGAGTCTTCCTATGCTGCAGTTTATTTTGTCAGCGGCTGCATTGATTCACTGTTGTGTGGCTTTTTGCACAATAAAAATAAGGCAGGAAAGAATATATTTTCATGATGTATTCTTATTATCGTCTTTGTCCTTGCTCTTCTTGTTCTCTTTCAACATAAACCTTGGTAGAAGTACTGGTATCATCTCTACCTAATCTAGCAGCGCCTTCTCTTGACATCTGCTCAAATGTTCTTGCATTATTAACTCCGATTCTAGATACTTCCTTTACATTATCTTTAGATCGTTGCATTGAAGTCTTGAATGCATCCATGCTTGCAAACATCATGTTATTTACTAATCTGGTTGCAGCGATCATATTGTCGGCAAAGCTGCTAACCATATTTGCGTAAATTTCTGTTAGATGTCTTGGAGATATCCAATTTGACGTAAGCATCCTATTTGCTTTTTCTATTTGAGGTACCAATGCTGACTGTAGTGAATTGATAATCTGCTTTTGTGATTCTATATAATTGTCTGCTATTTCTCTACTAGCCTGAATAGTCTGTTCCTGATATTCATTAACTGTCTGTATATAACGTGGAATTTCATTTCTTGCCTCTTCCGTAGACTTTCTAATATTATCTTTGGTCTCATCTAACGCTCTATTGATTGCATGATGATGTTCTTTTTGCTGCTCATGCAGTTGTACTTCTGTAGTCGTTCTTGTATTTATGGTTGGTTCTGTTGTTATGTTCTGATCGGGTGATGATGATTGTGACGTGGAAGTTATCTTTTCTCTTCGCTCTATCTCTTTTTTTGAGGACATAATATAATATTGCTTACTACCACAAAGCTATACATGCATTATATAGAATACTTATATATTGTACATTTCGAAACAGGCTATATAATACCTATACATATTAACAGGAATTTTAGACTTACGGATTTACTTTGATATGACAACATTCAATTACAAATGTTAATGAAAGCTATAATATATACCTCATTTTAGCCAGAAACTTGTTTTATCTAGAAAAATAAAGGTAAATTCTTGACGTTGCTAGATAAGGCTTTAGTTTGGCAATATATTGCCTGTCATCCTATACTTCTTCTTCCTCTCCAGCCTGTCCTTTAACCTTAACTCTCTCACTTGTTACTTGATCAGTTACTGTCTTGGTTTCAGTTACTGGCTTTTTCTTGACAGATACTTCTTCCTTTACATAAGGCTGCTTTGTTACCTGTACCTCTTCACTCTTTAATGGAACTTTGGTTTCGGTTCTAGATTGCACTGGGCTATCTGCTTTAGTACTGCCACTAGCTGGTCTTCTCTCGACAGATAACTCTTCGTGTGTTACTGGTACTTCAACATTCTTTGTTTCAGTCATAGGTTCTTTTGTAATGGTAGCTTCTCTTGCAGATGCTTTTTTGGATACATCTAACCTTTCTTCTGTTAGTGGAACAGTAGTCTCTTCTTGTTCAGTTCGTTCTTGTCTTTGTCTTGGCATTGATGTAGTTGTTGTTCTTTCCTGAGTAGATGGTCCCGGTGGCGAGTCAGTCATATACCTGGATTCGGCATCTTCCTTGGATATTCTAAAATATAGTACGTTTCCATCATATGATTCTGCCATATCCTTAGGAATGTAGAACTTTTCCTTGTTTATCATTCCCTTCTGTACTAAAACATAGTTCGGACCAACTTCCTGTACTTCTCCAAGGTCTTCGTCGTTACTTCCTCTTGCTTCTTTCTTTGTTACGTCATTCCAATCTATGCTGCTACTCGACATGATTTTATCTGTGATATATGATTTATAATACCTTTGATAATCTTTGTATTTGTACGCAGGTTTATTAAAAAGGATTATAAAGTTTGTTTACCTTCTTAAAACGAAATATAGAATCTGAAAAGAATATTTTATATGATGTTGCTATAGCTGCTATCCTGCTGCTCCTCCTCCCATAAAATTACTAAATAGTGAATGCAATCCCTGTGGATTGTTATTAGCGTGTTCATTCATCAAAGCTACAGCTTGCTGAGCATAAAGTGCTGCCTGCTGTGGATCTTGGATACTGTTTCTTGTTGATTCGCTGTACTAGAGGATGGGAGTAATCTATTCCACCGCGTCCCAGGCTCGATAATGTTGATTGTATTCCCCGGATTCTATCTTCATCGGTGTAGTTGCCATAACCATCTTGAGAATATAAATTACCGACACCTCCTTGCTGCGTCATATGTCCCATTATGGCGTTAATTACAATTCCCGCAACAGACTGATCTATTCCGCTTCGCTGGGAAAACATGCTTGGGAACATATCTAAGCTCATATACCTCAGAGTGAGTAAAATGTTATTTAGCGATTATAGAAGAATATGGCCCTTGGCATCAGGATATATCACAATCACACACTCCTCCTTGCATTCTTCTATTGAACGTTAGGACAAATTATATGCAATCTCTACTTTGCTATGCTATGCCATCAGTCTTACTAACAAGATATTAACCCTTTTTTGATCAAAAATAGAAAGGTAATCAGTAGAAAATTAAGATTTAAGGGAACGCCAGATTATCATTGAAAAAAGATACACTGCCACTACTCTTATAACTTCTCGGTCTTGCCGTCAGGATATTTTATTGTTACTTGTTCCTGTTTGATATCGATATCAATTTTCTTTTTCTCTGTAACCTTTCTTTTCTTAATCACAATCTCTGCCACTTTGACCATCTTCTTATTAACCTCTATTTCCTCTGCCCAGAGTGGAATTACTTTTTCAGTTTCTAATGAATCGGTATCTGAAGGAGAGGAAGACATCAAGGGAACTAATTCACCTCTATCTTCAACATCACTTTTCTTTGATTCAGATTGCTTTACATCTATGTCAGCAGAATTAGATTTCTTACCTATGCTACTTAGCTTGTCTTTCAGGAAGGATAATATCTGAGGTTCTTCCACTGATTTCATTTTCTTGTTATTAATGTACATTTCTTCATAGGATACTGGCACTTTGACTGTCTTTGTTTTGGTCACCCACCTCTTTTCTATTTTTGCTTCTTTAGTAGTAGTTTCCTTTGAAATCGAATATTCTTCTTCTAAGACTGGAACGATTATCTGTTGTTCCTTTTGTTGTTGTTTTTCGTCAGTAACATCTGACTCTTTAGAAAAGTCTTTGGAGTGGCCCGCTTTTTGTTTCTGATCTTCGATATTGTTTTCCATTTTAGGAATGCTCTGCTATATAGTGGTAGCTATCAGTTATAACAGTTGAAAAAATATGTTTTTATTTAAGGTGACGTAGCAAAGGAGTGCTTCATAATCAATTCGTATATCCTTGATATTTTGAAAGCTTAGAAAGGAAGGATATTAAAAATATATTACCATTCACTATAATATATTGGTACTTCCATCAGGATATCTTATTGTTGCCTTTTCCTTTATAGTATCAACAGCGATTTTCTGACTTTCGGTAACTTTATTCTTTGCCAGTATTAATTCTCCAAGCTTTATTATTCTTTTATTAACTATTATCTCCTCGCCTAAAATGGGAATTACTTTTTTTTCTGTTTCGTTATCGGTGATGTCATTGATATTATAAATCCTCTTATCATCAGCATCAAATAAAGGAACCACCTCTCTTTTAAATTCATTTTTTTCTAATATTGAATACTGTTTCTTTTTGGCATCATCCATATCTTCAAAGCTTTTAATTATTCGTTTATTCAATTCAGATATTATATTATCATCTTCTTTCCCATACGCTTTCAAATCTTTGCCGTTGATATATACTTCCTCAAAAGATACAGGCACCTCGATCTTTTTGGTAGTACTATTCCATCTTTTTTCTACTTTTATGTTTTCGGTAATAGATTTCTTTGAAATGGAAAACTCTTCTTGCATAATTGGGACAGTGTTAACAATCTGCGTGGATTTCCCTTCACTAGAGAGGTCTGCAGAATAATTATCATCGGATTCATTTAGCTTCTTCTTCTTCCTACTTTCTAAGCGCTTTATTTTGCTTGGTTTTTTGGCCATTTCTACGAGCATTATATTATAGTAATCTATTGGTTATAATGGTTGGAAATTCACTTCTATTTTAAGATAGTATGGAAGCAAAAATATATCATCATCACAATGAATTGCGTTACATATATTTTTGCAACCTTAGGCAGGCTCTGTTCATTTAACCGTTCTCTGAAGAATTATCCCATTATGCATATCTATAAACAGATTCAGCCAATGCATCACATGTTCTAATTAGTCTACACTTATTTTTTCTACAAGGAAAATAGTCATCAAAACTTTCAATTCTATCTTTTATGTATTGGATAGTTCGTTCAATGGTGGTTTTCTCAAAAGAGGAATGCAGATGATGATGGTCCAATCCCAAGAATTTACAGCCTTGCGGATGGATACCAAGTACCGCCACCATCAGTACGCACAGGATGTTTGCCATATTCTGTAGCCAATCTTTGTATAAACTGTTCAGCTACAAGCATTTTCTTTCTTTCAAAGGAAATACGAATACCAAGTACTATAATCCTATCTATTGGCCCAATTGATTGCAACCCAAAGCCAAACATAATTCTCTCCCACTTTAAGCAATATTTCGTCGATTATGAACTCATACCATTCTTTTCTTCTGTAGTGACATCTTCTTTGGCTTGTACCATTATTGAATCCATTCCAAATGGAAATATGATTCCTTTTAACAAATTGAGACAACCGTTGAGACGTCTTTCTTAATGACAGACCTGAAATGTATAACTGTAGTGCATAGTAGATATATTTTGAAGGCGTCCTATTCTTTTTGAATGGTGTCATAAATAAAATGGAACCTCTTTAGCTATAGGCTTAATGCTAAGTGAACAGTGCCATTATCTGTTTGGAAAAGTTTAAGAGTGTAGCTTGAACGGTTCTATGTTGTTGAGGAAAACAGCAAAACTATCAATCGTTG
>DATDFS010000059.1:0-7525 GCA_036522495.1 Nitrososphaeraceae archaeon
GAAGTACGTTGATATTAATATGCTAAATAATTCAATATTTTATATCTGTGGTCCTCCTAGCATGCTAAAAGCTATGCAGGCTTTGCTCCAAGAAGATTTAACAATTCCGAAAGAAAGAATAAAAGTGGAAGAGTTTACAGGTTATTAAAAAGTACTGATCACTCATAATACAGAAGATGACACACATATACACACATCAAATAGCACACAAAATTGCAGTTGTTATAGGATCTAGCAGAGGAATAGGAAAAGCCATAGTAATAGCATTTGCTAAATCAAATAAATATTCCGGCATAGTTACAAACGCTAGGAAGATTGAAGAAGCACAAACCGTCTCTGATGAAATAAACAGGATGGATTGTGAATCAGTTGCACTAGGAGCTGACGTCTCAAAGGAAAGTGATTGTGTTACGTTAATAGAAGAAACTATCAAACATTTTTCGTAGATGGTGGTATGACTTTGTATCCTAGTTTTGGTATAAGTCCAAAACATATTGCGGAGCAGCATGGTAGTAGTACTAAATAACAAGATAGAGTACGTAACAAAAAATTTTCATTTGTGTGAATGATAGAATCACAATATTTGACCAATATGAATACGATAGAATAGCCAATAATAGTAAACATGTTGTTCTTATGGATATTGTTTCTTATGTTTCTGTGGTTGTTTGAGGAGGAAGGGAATTTTGTCTTATGAGGATATCTGCAATGGCTATTCTTACAGTTGATATTCCTGTTCTGAAGGGGTATGCTCCATTTCCTTGGTCGGTAATTGGATTTATCCATTCATAGAATGTATGTATGTGTGGATGTTCCTCAGAAGCAAGCTTAGAAAGTAGAATGTCACATTCTTCAATTCGGTTAAACCTGCTTCTAGCCAGCATTTCTATCCCTGTAGTCCAAGGCCAAAAAGTTTGGTTATGGTATTGGTATGGTTTAAGAAGCCACGGGCCAGTACTCTTTAGCTCAGCTTCTGTTACCAGCGGCCATTTATCCTTCCAAACTCTACTTCTAATAGCATCAAGGGTACTAATGGCTCTATTGTGTAGATTCTGGTGAATGGTTTTTTTTGGTTCTTGCTGCTGCTTTTGCTGATCATGGATTCTAAAATTATCATTAGCCGTATTCTCTGTGATTGCAACCAAGTAAAATGATGTATCTTGGGTTAATGTTCGGTATGGGCCACCTATGTGATGCGACTCTTGGATATCTAAATAGCAACGATCCTCTTCTGACCATAGTCTTTGCTCTACTGCATGTATGGTCTTATCTGCTAATTCCATTAATCTATCAGCCTCTCTATCTCTTCCCAGTTTCGATAGTAAGGCGGAAAGGTTATTTAGAGCAAGTATCCAACAGGCTTGGTCATAAACGATTTTACCAGCTCTCAGAATAGTATCCATCCAGTCTTCGTTATGATTTTGTTCTAATAATCCATCATTATCAATATCGCGACTATTCATGTATTCAATTGCTCTTAGCATACGGGGAACTGCCAATTTGATAACTTCTGAGGGATTTGTTATCCCGATCTTTGAGAGCAACGCAGAAACATAATCTGATGAGTGTTCCGAGGCTATGGTTGGTGGTGGAAATGATGAATTTTCAGAGGAGTGTTCCTGCTCATATTTCAACAAAGACCTAGCCAAAATCCATGAGCTTGTCGATATCATCAATGCTGTAGAATCAATATCTGGATTTTGTCCGTAGATTTCAGAGAAACCGGCTTGATATATAGTTGTAGGAAGCGCTCCTTCAAACTCCTTTTGCTTGTCTACACTAGCTACCTCAGATAAAAATTTCATTTCTGGTGACCCTCTGCCATAAACTAACTTTTCCTTGTCCGGTGAGATTTGATGAGACCATATCTGATAAATCTGTTGGCAGACTCCATCAATATTGCCAGAGAGGAACCAATCTCTGAGAATATATGATGCATCTCTACACCATATTGCCTGATAAACTCCACCGGGGTTAACTCCTTGGAGTGCATGCTCTTGTGTTTTCTGTATGAATCTGTTTGCTTTTGTAATAAAGGCTTCCGAGATATAAGCAGTAGAATTATTAGACATTGCTTCTACTGTGCTATATTTGCTTTATAAGACTTATCTGCTGCAATTGAAACTCTTAACAATGATATATTATATACATAGTAAAAAGAGATGACACAAATAAATTGAATTCATCTGATGATGCGCATGAGGATCTTTCCAAATACTACAAATGTAGATCATGTGGAATGCAGTTTGACAACCTTGGCGATATGCAGAGACATATATTGGTAGAGCACATGCAGAAAGGAGATATTATATCAGAAAAAGAATAGAAAAATGAGATCATACGTCACAATAATGTAAGAGTACTAGTAATCTATGTATAATTACTAGTTGGTTGGTGTACCCTTATGTCTATTTGTTCTTTACATTCTTTTTCATTTACCCCGGTAGTAATAGTATTGATAATGATAATACACCATATACTACATTTTAACTAGTCTATAACATAACGAAAACTGGTATGTGGTCTGTAAGTTTGAAAGACACTTCTTGTGATGTAAATAATGCCACTTACTTGAATCCCAAGAAATTTCATTTGATAGTATTTTTTCCTGTTCGAGATTGGACGATGAAAATAACTATGTGTAGTACTAAAGGGATGGAAATAGTAATAATAGTATGAATAATGTGGAGAAAAAAGGAAATAATAGTGGTGTAATTACAATTTCAGGAGCATTCCATGATCTGACTCATTTGATAAGTCAAGACATGCCGGTATATCCTGGTGATCCGCAGCCAGAATTTGAGGCTTCTGCTACAATAGAAAAGGAAGAAGCCAATGTTACCCGTATAGTTATAGGCTCTCATACTGGTACTCATGTAGATGCTCAAAGGCACTTATTTGCGGATGGACAGGGTTTGATAAAGAATCATTAGATAAATTCATAGGTGAATCAGTAATATTGGATTTGTCAAACATACCTATTGGCAATGGAATGACAGATGTTGACCTTGATAATTATTCTAAAATAGTCAAAGAAAACGATATTCTCCTTCTGTACACAGATATGTGATAAATGGAGAAAAGATGAAATCATTAGAAATAACTTTACATATCTGGAGCCATCTGCTGCTGATTGGATCATTGACCATGGCATCAAATGTGTTGGAATAGATACAAAAGGATGTATTTATCGATGAAGAATGGACAAGTAAACTCAAAAGAGTCATCAAGAAAGAAGGAGAAGAAGAGGAAGAAGAAAAAACATCAATCTTGCAATAGTTCAGCTAATAATCATTATTCTGGCTTTAGTCCGGGAACAGCCAATATATTCAGAAAGATGGTTGGTTTGCCAGGAGCCACATGGAAGGAAAAATCGCATTCACTTACTAATACCCACCCACCAATCAAAGCAAAGTACTCTCTGACTTTATGACATAAAGCTTCATAATTGTGTCTTACTAATTTGTTGTTGTTCTTCTATTCTTGCTGTTCTATCTATGAGTGTAGATCCATTAACAGCAGCGCCTATATATTGCAATGCCGCCAAAAGTATTACGAACTTTTTTCTCATTTTCATTAATACTTTTGACAATTTCTAAAAAAGATATTACGATATAACCATACTCATTCATTTTTCATCCATTGCCTACCTTCCAGGTATTCTATTAGCCGTATCATTTGCTCTACCCTATCCGTACCTCCTATTCGGTTTCTACATACATCATAGTGCTCAAGTAGCATTTGATCTTCTTTTGTTGATACGCTACCTTTCTCTTCTATTAAATCAAAAAATTTATCCTCTTTTCCTGTGTGATCGGTTATAAAAACAGCATAGGATTTGAGGAATCGTGCTACCGGCTCTTTTATTTTTCGATCTTCATCCTCTAGTTTGGTTTCTTCTAGGTCTCCTGTTTCTTTTAATTCCTTTCTGTGCTTGTTTTGTTTCCAGGCCTTTAGTTCTCTTCTAAGCATGATGGCAATTCTTCTGCCAAGCTCATGTTCGATTAGAAATTTGCGAATATCTTCTGCAAACCCATTTTTGTCTTTCGTTTCGGGGAAGTAAGCTTGTTCTTCTTTGCCATGGTGGAACCTATCTACAAATTCCTCTATCACTACAGAAATGATTTCTATGTGTTCTATTGGAATATCTTCGTCAGTATAAAGTTTATCTGAGCATCTTTCAATTATATTCTTTAATCTTCTCACAGCAACATGATCCTGTTTAAGATCTTTTGTGGCATACAAAGTTAGACGTTATTATGATGAATTTTGTAGTAATATATTATTATGGGAGTCATCATGGAAGTTCCTACGAAATAGAAAAAAAGAGCAAGGATCTAATTAACCGAACCACTACATGCAGGAATAGAATTCCACCGAAGCAAACATCTGGTTGACACAAACCAATCCCTTACAGCCGTTTGGAATCAGTAACCATGATCATTATACCCACCTGATAAAACGTTACCAGAAGCCAAGACAATTAATACTATTATAGAAATGGCAGATCCAGCAACTGTCAATTAGGAATTGATATACATGAATGAAGTCTGTGGACCTACTACCGTCCAACAAACTTTGTGCTACAGGTACCATCAATCTACAATAAGTATGCATCCGATAATAAGTAATATCTTAACGTGCATTAGTCTTTTTCCATTCTTATCTCTAGCAAGCTGTTATTATCTTTTTATTGCGCTTCACTTTTTTTCTTCTTTTTCTTTTCTTTCACAATTTTCCTTCGTCATTCTCCATACTCCAATCAGCTCTAAACCTACTGAGCTGCAAACATATTGCAGACCATTTGATTTTTATTGATAACATTTTCTAACGAACTGAGAAAGGATCGTTTTATTATCACAAAAGGTCGGCTTGAACCCATAGTATTCTCCAAATCATTCGAGATATCATTACAGTATAGTCATAGTAGACTTTATCGAAGTATGTATTTTATGATCCACCATCTAGGGTGATCATAATGAAAAAAATGCCCGTATTAATACTACATTTCAGTACATGTCTATGCCATATGGTGTATTACTCCTTCTTGGAATAGATCATTAGTCTCTTTTAACATTCTTAATTGTGTATCTGTGTTTTTAAGGTATTTCTGTATAAGCTGGGATATGATTCATAATTTTACCAGTGGGATTGTATGCTTTTCAAGTTGCTAGATATCTGACCTTTTACTATCCTCTTTAAATTTTGTAGATTTCTTCTGCTTCTGTCCTTGTCTTTACTTTGACGATCTAATTTCCAGCTGTTTTCAATAGGATTATTTATCTATAGACCACAATCATAAAGCCATTACACAGTTTGTCTGACAATGAAAATGATAGTAAGAGATACGCACTAAGGATAATAAAATATCAGGATTCAACTATGATCAATATGTGCGATGTTGAATTGATTGGAATGAAGCTCGAACAAGGAGACCTTGTTATCGATATTTCAAAGGAATATTTTCAGCAAGAGATAATAGAAGAATTCCAAGCTGAAAGGTTATTACGATTATGCTCTATTGCCAATTTAGTTGGAGAAAGAATTGTAAAACTGGCAATAGATTTGAGGTTTGCAAAAGAAATGAGCATAAAGAGAATTTCAGGTGTACCATTTTTGATGATTTTCAAATTTCAGCACAGATACTAATAATCAAAAGTTAAATAGCAAAAGCTGTATTTTTATGATATATAATCATGTTTGAGGAATTTGAAGAACAAGAAGCATCAGTTAACCAAGATCAGCAAAAAGTGGAGGATAAAGCAGATCGCAGATTCTATAGACACGAACGCGAAAATAGGTTCCTCGTAAAAAGATCTGAAGATTATAGTGTTTTCGATGAGGTATTTAATCTACCTACTCTTATGGTGGTTAACAGTTTAATTGAGAATAATATACTCAAACATCTCAAAGGTGCCTTAGCCGCAGGCAAAGAATCTAAAGTATATTTAGGTGTAGGCAAGAATAGCGAGTTTCGAGCAGTAAAAATATACCTCACTACAAGCGCAGAATTTAAGAAGCGTCTTCAATATATAGCAGGTGATCCACGTTTCTCAGATATTAAGAAAGGCTCTCGCAATTTGATATCAATTTGGGCTAAGAAAGAATTCAAAAACTTACAAACTGCTCACAAAAATGGTGTCAGTGTTCCTACTCCATATTATGTACGCCAAAACGTTCTGGTAATGGAGTTTATAGGTGATGAAGACGGCAATCCCTGTGCAAGTCTTGTAAATTCTGACTCAGTTACATCTGAAGACTATGGGGAAATTATGCAACAGACATCAAAACTCTATCAAAAAGCAGAATTAGTCCATGCCGATTTATCGGAATATAATATATTCAAGTCTGTCGACAGCAGGATCATATTGTTTGACTTTGGCTCTTCAGTAAATACCAAACATCCGAATTCAAAACAATTTTTGACACGTGATATAATTAATGTTAATAGATTCTTCGAAAAGCGAGGAATTGAAGTTTTTAATATGGAATTAGCCGTTGAGAAAATTACAGAAGGAAATTAAAATGAGCTTCCAACAGATTGTAAGGATTCCTAGGGATCGAATAGGTGTAATAATTGGCAAAAATGGTAAGATAAAAGTGGAAATTCAAGAAAAGTGCAAAGTGATGATTGAGATAGATAGTGAATCCGGTGATGCTGTAATTTCTTCAGAATCCAAAGAACCATCTATAGAAACGGAACCATTCAAGGCAGTGGAGATAGTCACGGCTATTTCGAAAGGGTTTTCACCTCGTCGAGCATATAGATTACTAGAAGAAGAAGAAGAGACTTTTCAATTAATAGATCTAAGAGACTACGCAGGCAAATCATCTAATTCGATGGAGAGAATTAAAGGGCGTATAATCGGGGAAGAAGGCAAATCTAGAAAAACTATTGAAGATCTGAGCGGAGCATACGTTTCAGTATATGGTCATACTGTTGGATTGATAGGAAAATTCGAAGAAATCAAACTTGCTACCGATGCAGTGACTTTGCTCTCAAAAGGAAGATCACACAAAAACGTTTACAATATGTTACAAGAGGCAAGAAGAAAGGCCAAATTAGATAAGATGAGGCTGTGGGAAGACAGCGGTTTTCAGCCGCTCTAATTAAGTCCTTTAAATTTTTATCATTTCGATACTTAAAATCCGATATACTCCTATCGTCGCTCGCTTCCCACTTATTAAAATAACAGAATATAGGGTGAGAACAATGCTGCTACAAGAATTAGCATGGCAGATGTATAATAGTATCAAATCCGGTAAAACTAACTGAACTCTAAAGATGTTTACATAACATTCGACAAGGGGTGACTGTGTTTTGGATTATGCTCCTATTATTGTAACTTTCTATATATCTGAATATTCATATCTGTTGGCATCAACAAAGGATCTCTTCACATTCAACCTACCAGTAACGAATCAGATAAGACCAAAGATGAATTATTTACGGAGGAATGTGATTCAGCACGACTACATATCTAATACTTTGCATCATTACTATTATCTGCTTCTCCCCATCTTC
>DATDFS010000060.1:0-23099 GCA_036522495.1 Nitrososphaeraceae archaeon
GGAAGCTTCTGTTATTTTTCCTGTATTTCAACTTACATCTAACAAAATGTCGCCAGGTCTTATGTCCACATATTCTAACATAATTTCAATTCTTTTCTTGGAACAATAGTGCAGGGATCTTCTTATATCTTGACAACAAAATTACTATATAACTCTCTGATATTTGTCATCATGATCTCTATCCTAGTATCCATTCTCTCATTGGAAAGTTGGTGATGATGATATCTATAGGCAGCAGTACTCATAAAAACTGACTATTTCTGCGTATTCAAATGTGATTATTTGATCTATTACCCATTACATTGTTAAAAGCTGCAAAGGAAGTACTTTCATATATTAAAGCATTTGATAAAAGTTGAGTTGATATTCTATCTTCTGCTGGATTTCGCAGCCAAAAAATTTCGAAAGTGTCTATAGCTTTCCATTTCAGACTGAAGTAATTTGATATAAAAGTCACGAGCTTTGGCGTAATTCTCAGTGGTAGGCTGCAAAGCTTCTGCTCTATTGATCAATTTCTGAAACTTGGGCAAGCTGATATCTGTAATTGAAATCATGTATTATTATCATATTGTTTTAATTGCCATTTCTTTACTTCGTTCTGATAACTTTGCGTTAGCAAACGTGAATTGTTAATAAGTATTTCATAGGATTTATGGAAAGTAGTCTGGGTAATATTATTGCTTGATGTTTTCCTGGCAGTGGCTGCAGAGGAGGAGGAATCCAATATCTTTGCCGTTGCTTGGAGCTGATGAACGATAATACTACATGACACATAATGTCTCGTCATTACACGGTATTTTGAGTTCAAATATGCTATTTGACGGATTTGACTACGTATTTTGACCTTCTATTTGACGAGGATATTGACACATTTGACGGGCTATTTGACCGCGGTATTTCTGAGCACATTATTAATATATTCAAATTGTTCTTAATATTTCATAAGTAGAATAAGAATATGCCTACAGCAATTCCAGAAATGATAAAATCACGAATTATCGTACAATGGCTCCAAGGCCTTAGCCGAGATGCCATGGCACGTGACAACAATATAAGCACCGGAGCGGTCAGTAACATAATCAACGAGTTGACAAATGCTCTTGGTAAATATGAAACTGATGCACTGAGGGAATTGGCAAAATCACTTAAGATTGCCGAGCTTTCTCCTGCACAATGTGCGATTGGCTTTAGAACTATGAAAATATTAAGTGAGCATGGTATAGACGGAGAGACTGCTGAGCACTTTATATCTGATACATACAAAAAATGCAAGGACGCTGGAGTCACGCCAAGTAAAATAGTCAGTTATATTGAAGAGCTTAACAAATTTTCAGATCAAGTTCGACTATCTGAAATTGAAGATTATCTAAATCAAAAGACAGCCAAGCAAGAAGAATTGGACAAAGAAGTGCGAGAATTAAAGGATCAGATTTCCACATTAAAAGAGCAAAAGTCAGAACTAGAAAAGAGTCTGGACTTGGTTTTGGAGCAAAAGAGAAAAGCCACTGAAGAGATGAAGTCTTATTTTGATGCAAAGGAAGAATTAGATAAACACAAGATATCTATAACTGAGGATATTCCGAAATTTGCAAAGACTATTAAATGCATTGCAGAATACGGATATGAACCTAAAAAGGTGCTTGAAGAATTTGATGATATTCAACATCTAGCTCATAAACGACAAGCGTTGGAGATTACAACAGATAGGATGGAAAAGAACCTTGCAAAACTTAATCAGGACGACTATTCACTTCGAAACGCAATCAACTTACATTCAGAAAACCTGTCGGTGTATAACGAACTGGCGAGTATAGGATTTGGCTCTAAGGAGCTAAGAAGCTTGCTTCATATAATCCTAGATATTACTAACTCTAACGGAATAACTCAATGGCTGGCTGTTGATAAATTCTTCAAAGACATAGAAACTCAATACGATACTAAACTGGGCTTTGAATCCAAGAAAGAAAGCCTTAACTTTGAGATTCAGATACTCAATGAGGAGCGAGAAAAGATGTTGCAGATATTGAAGGCTCAACCCCTCCTAGGTCCCATAGTAATGGGACTTTTACAACGCGGTCTAACTGAGAATCATATCTTGATGGTTGCAGAGATATATCTTAGTTTATTGGATAGAGCCTACTCTGCAGAAGACCTGGCCAGAGGGATGATAAAGACCATAGACACGATGATGACAACGACAACGACTGATCATCATATAAAAACGACAGCAACCAGTAGCGACAAGCGAAAAGAGACTCTCAACAAGGTGCGACAGGATTTGTCACAGTTAGACTTTACAAATTAAATTGTTTTGGAAGCTAAATGATAGAAATATCTAAATCGTTATCATTTATCTTATCTTCTTATAGACTTCTCTGACATCTTCCTTATAGAAGGAAACTATTTTTTTATTATAGTCTGTCTTTCTCTAATTCAATTCATTTGTAACCAATGGTGATGGTGTTTTAGCAAACATTGCAAGCATTATTCCGGGAATTTCAGGATATGTTTTAGGTACACTCAGACAAAGAGAAGAGAAAGGAAAACAAAAATAAAAACATGATGATAAGCCTGCTGATCTTTTACTCCTGAAAACTGATTCATTGAGAACTTGCCAGATCTAATTATACTCAGCGTCATTATTATTCAATTTTTCATGTTGTAGCTTCAGCCTTTCAATTTAATCTATAATCATATCTGAGTAGAAGTATGGAAATGAAATTTGACATAAAAACGTCAATATCTTTGTCGAATTTAGACTATCTAATTGTTTATGGAGATCGTCGTTATTATCATAGCTAATTAATATTGTGTCACCGTCTTTTGGTATATAGTGTTCGAATTGATCATTTGCTTTACCGTTTACTAAAAATGCGATGAGTGTTGAAATTACTACAATACGACGATCCATTACTTACGATAAGACAGCTTTGAGCAAAACTCTATTCAAGCTTTCGAAAAAAGATCCAAGCCATGCAAATCTTGTATGTTTGTGAAGTGGAAAACCATCTCTGTTTTCAAAATCCATAAGTAAATCTCGTTTTTGATATTGTGGAGTGGAAAAATTCAAAACCTTCCCATTTATAGACCATCAAGTCATCATGGGCACGACTTTCATTAGCTAATCCTCCGACCAGATTGCCATAAAGGTCTGGTCTAGCGTTGGTAGATTGTAAATTTTCTTTGTTCACAGCAGTATATTATTATTGTTGTTGGTAAGTGATGGTGCTACAATGTACGAGATTGCTAATAAACCTACTAATTAACCAATAGATATAAAACTTGTTTTAATTTTAACAGTTACAATTAGGTTCTAAGACTGCTCCGACAATGAAGCATTAAGTTATATGCTATCTACTTAAATTCTCCACGATTACTCATAGTTTCATGGTGCAACCAGCTGCTAAAGCCAAACTAATATTCAAGATCATAGAGGCAGCTCCAGGTGTAAGATACAGGGAACTTTTAAGATCAACAGGTCTTGTAAATGGAACGCTATCTTACCAATTAAGAAAGCTTGAGAAAAAGAAGCTAGTAAAAGTTAAAAGGTTAAGCTCTACCATGACAAGATATTATCCTGCAACAGTTAAGGCGAAGGAATCAGATATTTTAGATTACATCTTGCCTATAACTAAGAGAAAAATAATACTTTACTTGCTTGAACATGATAAGTGCACCTTCAATGAAATCCCGGATTATGTAAAGAAAGCTCCATCCACCACGTCGAGTCATCTTAAAGATCTTAAGGATGCTGGAATTATCTTTGTTTTCAGAGACAATATTCGACTAAAAAACAAGATGATGATTGCCAGAGTAGTTTCAAAGTACAAGAAAAGATTATAGTGGAAACTCATACTTGGAAAGTTATATTTTGTGTCAAAAACATCATACAACAGTCCTGATCTGCTCATGTAAAAATTTAACAACTTCCAACTAACTTGTAAATTTACCCTGGGCATCGAGCCAGTAGTCACTAGCATAAGGCGAGAGTTGCAGTCAATATCGAATGGAATAAAAGGAAACTTCTAAAGTAAATCTGCAACCAACCATTCAAAATCTCTGATTTGAACTATTCATAAAAAATTGATGAATTGAGGCGTTACAAGAGCAATATTAGTTATTCCATTAGGATGACAGCCAAACTCACAAGCTCAGGTCCAGGTGAATAAAAATATATTCTTGACGATGTATTTGATTGAAAATGAGATTTGGAAATAAAGATTGAGTAGATGTCAAATGATATTTTATTCTATCATTCCTTATAATCCCTCAACTGAGATTCCTTCACTTCCTGTTGCCAATTATGAATCAGAGTAACCTCAACCTTTTTTACATCGCCATAATTGTTACTAAACGTGTTGTTTAATACAAATGCGTATGCGTCACTTACAGCAGGCCTAAAGACGTCATTAATTTTTACATCGCTCTTGCTGTAGTATAGGCTAATTTCAGAATTTCCATTATTATTATTAATATCCTCTTTCCATGCTAGAACGTCTTTCCTGCTAATAATTAAGACTTCTATTTGATTATCTGAATTCTTTACTTCTACATCAAAAGCAAGCCTATAATCATGCATAAGTCTCAAATTTACACCAAAATATAATATCTCATATCCGTGGGAATTTCCAACAGGTATGTTAAATTCATTGATATTTCTCATAACATGGGGCAGGACTTTCATTACAACATAAAGAGGTCAGATGGCTATTTACGATTGCTTATGGAGCTAGCAGGAAAAATTGCACCGCCTCATCGATGCTACGTTGTCATTGAATTTGTGAAATTAACGTAATCATAATCATAATCACCTCTCTAGATTCTAGACCTGTCGACTCTGGCTTTGAAGCACAAGGCAGAGTTGTAGGAGGGATTTTTGCAGTAATGCGCTAGGGAGCGAACGTTTCTAATTCTGTCTTGGTAATAATAAATGTTTGTTCACACATTAGAGCTTGAGAGGTGGTGTTTACCACCACAATATCTATTGTAATTAATCTTAATGCTTTGGCCTTGGCTTCATCATATCTAGTTCAAATTTCAATCTGAAATAGGAATGGGCTTGGTCAGATTTTCATATTCGTCAAATAAAGCATACGCAAATCGGTGGTTAAGAAACAAAACAAATAGTCCATCTCTCATCATATTTTCGATTGCAACACCAATTTCTTCATTTTTGATAAAGTAACAATAAGATAAGGAATCGGTTACAAGCATCAGATTTGTTAGATCATAATTATCGATAACGTCAAATACTATTGATTCAACAAATCCAAAAAAACTTAGTTCATATTGTTTAATCTTGGATTTGAAAACAGTTACCATCGTTTCAACCGCTTCTTCCTCTTCGTAGTTTGTTCTTTTGGACGCTACTATAGGCGATGAAAAAATCCTCGTTCCTTGATCGAGCACCTTATTATTTTCTATAACAGAATAATCATTTAATTTGAAGAATTCTTCGGTTCCTCTTAATAATTGACCTTCAGTCAACCAATCATCGTTTCTATTTTCATTCATCCTAGCGAAATAAGACCTGGCACTGACCATTCGGATATTGGGCAATTAATTCCTGGTTACCTGTTCTTGCTAATAAATGAACACATAGCGTGAAGAAGCGCTCAGCAGTATGGTATGAAGGTAAGGCACATTGTTTCAGAATATACTACAGTTATCCGAGATGCTCATCTTACGGCATTACAAAACTTAACAGATAGATGAGGATCAACTGGATAGAATATCACATAATAACTATATTCTTGATCCGGTCGACCTCATTGCAGCTATCGACGAACACTTACAAATTCATACCCGTAAATTTTAGCGCATTCATTAGCGCTATAGTTATTATAACGCCTAACATTGGTTTCCAAGGTATAGCGGGTAATTTTGGAGCGTGGAGTTTAATCTGGTGATTGTCAATAATGCTGGTGATATAATCCCTGACTTTTCCATTCCATATTCTATATTCTATACTGTGTTTTTTCAAGATAGATTCTATTTCATAAATAACTGGAGCTCTTACTGAGCGAATATGTTGGATGTATTTTCTGGATATTTCTACTTCTGCCTGGATTGCAATCAAACCCTGTTGCATATCCAGTAGCCTAACATGCATTTCCCAAGGCTTAGTCAGCCTCTTTGCAAATCCACTACCTATCTGAGAGGGCTTTTTATTCTCCCATTTGACTCGTCTGAAACCCTCTGAAGTCAGTGTACTGATTATTTCGTCTTTTTTGATTTTAACCATCAAACTCAAATGATCAAGCTCGATTTCTTCACGACGGATAAAATCTTGTAACCCTTTTACTACATTTATACGCCTAGGATATATCGTCAGGAATTCAGACATGTATATAACAGCAACCATATGTCATAATATGGAATATTAAAACGCTGTGTAATGAAAATCTGTTTGTATAGGACTAATAATCTCAGCGTTGTAGTCCTCTGACATAAATATCCTGTACTGGATCTACCACGATGTCATGTGAAGAGAGTTTTCTATTTGTAGCAGTCACTTTTGTCTGTCGTATTATTGCAACAGGGGTTGATTCATTAGTCTCACCCATAACTGACACCCCCATAGACGCTAGGCCATCTGCAACAGCCATGAATGTAACTCTGAGGACATTGCCAAACAAATCCTTTTTTCCTCTTTGATCCTCAACAGGTTCAAATCCTGCATTGGCTATTGCTACACCTGTTGTCCCAATTCGTGTAGGCATCAAACGGCTATCTGCAATGACAACACCGACTTTGATACCTAAATTGACAAGAAACCTTCGCCGCAGGTTTTCTGCAGATTTGAAGGGCTCACGTGGATATAATATCACAAATCCCGAAGGTACATTTGACTTGTCGATACCGGCGTTAGGAGCCATCATTCCATCTTTAACGGCAAGCAAAAAACCCGGAATTCCTTTGTAAATATAATCAGACTCCCTTAAAGTAACCTCTGCAATTTTTGCTTCCATGTGATATTTAAGGGCAAGACTTCGTGCCTTTTCGCTGGTCTTGATTTTATTCAAATTCAAGACCGAGCCCTCACTCATGGAGACATACTTACTTGATAAAACCAGAATGTCACTTTCTCTAAATTTAAAACCAGAGCGAGTCAAACTCACAAAAAGATCAAATCTGCTTTTTTTAACCGGTAATGATATCGGTAGAATTTCCAATCTATCTAATTATAGCTACATATCATCATATACTTGTTTTCTCTCAATTCACAAAGTTTTAATTTGTCATCACATAGGGAGGTCTTACATAAATAGTGTGAATCCAATTTGGGAATGACAATTACCGAAAAGATACTGGCGCGGGCATCTTCCAGACCCACTGTTGTACCCGGAGATGTAATATTTACAAGGATAGACAAAGTAATGATGCACGATGTTTCTGGACCAGGAGTAATCAAAGTATTTAATGAATGGGAAAAAAAAGGGAAAACGCTTGAACGTATCTGGGATCCAAACAGGGTCTGGGTAACAGAAGATCATTTTGTGCCGGCTGCAGATATAGTTTCAGCCCAGAACATAATCACATTATCTAACTGGACAAAGAAATTTGGGATAAAAAAACATTTTAAATACGGCATGGGCCAATACGGCATCTGCCATACATTATCGCATGAAGAAGCACTCGTACTCCCCGGTGAGGTCTATGTCGGCGGTGACTCTCACACTAATACTACCGGTGCATTGGGAGCATTTGCTGCTGGACTTGGTCATACAGATATCGCTTATATTCTTATGAACGGTCAGATCTGGTTTAAAGTACCTGAGACGATGATGTTCAAACTAATGGGGAAAAAACCAGACTATGTCATGGCCAAAGATATCATATTGAAAATCATCGGTGATGTTGGAACCGACGGCGCAAATTACAAGACCATGCAGTTTTCTGGAAGTGCGATAAAGCAACTTGGAATGGACGAGCGTCTGACACTTACCAACATGACTACAGAAGCTGGAGCAAAGAATGGAATTATTGAACCGGACGCCATAACTGATGCATACTTACGCAAAAGGACTGACATTCAATATTTTCCTGTGCTAGGAGACATTGATGCAGAGTTTTCGGAGACACATACCTATGAAATAGACAAGTTGGAACCTATTGTAGCCAAACCTTTCTCTCCCGGAAATGTGAGTGCAGCCCGAGAACTACAAGGAGTAGAAATAGATAAGGCGTACATTGGTTCGTGTACGGGTGCAAAACTTCAAGACTTGAGGCTGGCCGCTAACGTACTGAAAGGCAAGAAAGTAAAGATAAGGACTGAAGTGTTACCAGCCGCTCAATCAATTTTCATTGAGGCTATGCGAGAAGGTCTGCTAAACGTTTTCTTAGAGGCAGGCGCAGTAGTCGGACCTCCTACCTGTGGAGCCTGCTGCGGAGCTCATATGGGCGTACTTGGCAAGAATGAGATATGTGTTAGCACAACGAATAGAAACTTTCCAGGCAGAATGGGACATGTAGAATCACAGACGTACCTCGCATCACCAATTGTAGTTGCAGCATCTGCCCTGACAGGCAAGATTACGGATCCAAGGGATGTAGCTAATTGAAGGTAAAAGATGGTATTAGGGATGGGGTCAGTCTCTACACGGGAGAATGATGATGATGAGAGGCATAGTTCATAAATACAAAAGGGCAAATATTGATACCGATGTTATCATTCCCGGCCCATACCTTAAGATTCATGACCACCAGGAATTAGCAAAACATGCTATGGAGGGACTCGATCCCCAATTCTCGGCAAAAGTGGGACAGGGTGATTTTTTGGTAACGGGAAGTAACTTTGGCTGTGGTTCAAGCAGAGAACATGCACCTATTGCTCTATCCTATGCAGGCATTAAAGCAATCTTAGCTCCTTCATTTGCAAGAATCTTTTACAGAAATGCTGTAGATGGAGGATATTTGCTTCCAATAGAAATCGAAGAATCAACTGTGGATAAAATCTCAGACAAGGATGAAATTGAAATAGACATCAAACATAACAAGATTGTTAATTTGACAATAAACGAATCTTACAGTATGAAGCCGTTTCCAGAGTTGATTGCAAAGATAGTTGAGGCAGGAGGATTGATGAACTATAAAATATGACAAGGAAGAAGGGTAAGCTTGGAGAGATTTTTAGTAAAGCTTTGTATGCAGACAATCCTGATCTTTATTCAATCAGTTACCGTGACTTTGATTCGATTATCGAAGTCCCCCTTCCAGAATTTTTAAAGATATCTGAAAATTTTGAACTCATACCATCAAACAGAATTTTGGAAGTAAAAAAAGGAGAGATTGTCCTGTATCGTAGATTTGTTAGCATGTCTGTTTAGAGTATACTTTAGAGTATATATAAAATAAATAGAAGCATAAAAGGAAACGTAACTATCAAAATTCGAAATCAGATATAGAGATCAAAGAAAAAGAAAAAATAAAAAAATTTACGTCAATTATTGATGTATTGGATTTTCTTATCAGCCTCGAGAGCCGCCGCCGGAGCTACTTCCACCGCTGCCTAACATTGCGCCACCGGTCGTGCCGCCTAACGTTGTGCCGCCTAATCTTGCGCCGGCTGTTGTGCCACTTGTTGTGCCGCCAAGTGCACCAGCTGCTGCAGCCATTGTACTACTCAAATCATTCACATTCGTTGTCTTAGCAGAGGTTACAGTTACAGTGTATGTCGCAATGAACGGTGAACGACCATGAAGTGCCAGACCGTTACCTGTAAATGGGACAGAATTTGAAGTGCTTGAAGAACCCACTAGGGCAGTAGCAATAGAACCTTTGCCAGTTGGTGAGGGAGAAATTGCTATTGATCCAAATGTTCTAGGTATCGGTGTACTCGCATTTACGTTTACTTGGTTCCATACTTCAGGTTGCACTCCTTTGCTGCTTGTGAATGTAATTACACCTGTATAGACTCCGCCATCTTTCCTAGGTGGCAAAATTACCGCAACCTGGTCTCGTGCACGACCAAGCAACGGGCTTGCCGTAGAAGAGACTGTTCCCTGCCAGGTGACACTTTTACCCAAAGGTGGTTCGCCGCCTGCGCTTGTTGATTTACTTGAAGATGTAGTCGGTGGTGGTGGTGTAATTGGAGGTGCTGTTGTCGGAGGATTTGTTGTACCTCCCTGTTGTGCTAGTGCCTGGTGTGAAATCTGACTTCCCGTAATTAATGATGATGTTACTAGTATTGCAGAAATTGCAATCCCTGCTAGTATCGCGCTAAGAGTCTGCTTTTTATTCATTATTAAAAAGGGATGACTCTTTAGATTTATTTGTTTCCTTCCTCTATTCTACAAATACATTCAGTTTTCATCTTCTATAAAAAGTTCTATAAAAAGCCTACATAGTGATGGAATAAAAAACATGATTACTTTGATTTCTGACGGTATTTAACCTTAAAATGCATATTTTACCTATAATGATAATTTTGTTTGCAAATATTATAAATGTTTGTATATTACGAGCTAAAATGATCCTAAAAAAGTAAAAATGTCTGCAAGTTGGGACGTTAGATCAAATCAATGTTATTCATTCATCATGACGAAAATCCCTCCCTCACTGCAGGTTGCATCATCCCGAGGTGCTTTTTTACCTGTATTCTATATATCTTGGAACACCCAGCCCTCTGGTAATAACTTGGTTCTGTTCTCTTCATCTCCAATTGCTGTCGCATACCTCCATAGAGTGGATTTTTCGTCTACGCACACTCCTGCTTTAATTTTAGATAGGGCTTCGATTTCCCTCTGCAGACCGTTCTTGTCAGCAGTCGTTGTTGTTGTTGTTGTTGTTGTTGTTGTTGTTGTCGAATGCTTACAACAAAACGTACATTTTCTATCTAACTGTACTGAATTAATACTATTTTCTTCAATAACAGGGTACGCGCGACAAGCTAACGGTCGTTCCTCATAAATTTTGCATTTAAAGCCGCCATGCGGCGATCTTTGCGAACTTTTAATATCTAGAAAAGGACACAAGTCACCATCCAAGTTCTTTCCCATCATTTGATAGGCAACAATTTTTTTCGGATCCCTGCTCCTTTTTTTGCCTTTACCAAGTCCCAATCTAGGAATAATTTTCACACTTGTTTCAGTTTTGGCAGCTATTGCTTCGACTTTTGCCTTTTCTTCTGGAAGTATCAAAACACCTATTTTTCCATATTCAACAGAAGGATAATACTCACGATATACACAACAATCCGAGCATCCTTCAATACAACTAAACTTTTTAAGCATTTGCATTACTCCGATTTGATTGGATGCATCTCCACTCGATACTTTCAGAGGTAAGATCGTAATATTGCAGAAATTTAATATCATAAACTGATTTTGACTTTTTCAACAGTTCAAGGTCAAATTTTTCATCATCGTCCTTTCTTTTTTTATTTTCCTTGTAAATGCCAAAGCGTACTATAGCTTTCTGTTCATAGCCCTCCTTAAAACGCAGATAGTTTTCAGATATTGGAACATTTTTTACAAATCCCGTGTTATCGTTTTTATATTTTGAACCACCATAAAGGATAAACCAGTAGTTGCTCGCCCCTTCAATGAACCTAAGCTTAATTTGGTCATCAGACCACCAATCTATAGTTTTGTTCCATAGTTTAAAGGCATACATTTTATTCTCAAATATAGGGAAAACGTTCATGTAAATATCATAGTAACGATAACCCACACCAATAAAACCATTGAACCATGTTATCGGTTTGTTTGACGTGGACATTAGATAAACCGGTGGTATTAGCAGTTAGACAGATATGTCTGTTTCTAGATCTGCAAGGTAGAAGCAGATATTATGCGACATGATTGTCATAAAAGACATCGCATCCTTCAATCATACACCTGCATTAATTTGATGAAACTCCCTTCCTCCCAACATACCTTTAATGTTCTTCTAATTTTTACTAACGGCCTAATTCCTTATCGACCTGCTTCCTTTTTGACTTGTATCTGCTGAATTTCTTATTCCATTGGGAAAAGAATTTCTGTTCACTTGCTCCAATAAATAACCAGATTGAAGATAACATTATTGAAACTGAAATAAAAAGTAGCAAAATGCCACCTACTGCAGGTAATCTATACAAAATTCTATATAAGAAAAATGGATGAAGTACAAATATACCCGCCACTATCAAAGCTATTGGTGCAAGTATAAATGAAGATAAGATCAGCAACGTAAAAATGTTCTTCGTAGTATTCATATGGAATATTAATTCATCCAACAATTCAAAGACTGTCACATTATTGTTACTAGATCTATTATTGTTGTCACTACCACCACTGGCCTGTGGCGTTATCTCCAACTCGCGCCCTTCTTGCGGATCCTCCTTCTTCTCGTTGTCATTTGTATGACGATCATTATCATCTTTATAGTCAGAAGGAGGAGGCATCTGTACAATCTTTTGATAGAACGGGCTCTTAAAATGTTTGGCTAACTTTGTTACCGGCATCAATTTTACATAATACTCTGCTCCGGCTGACAGAAATGATGTAATCATGATCGGGAGGGTGAATCCTTCCTTGGAAACATTTCCTCGTATGGTTCCAATATCCTCCTGGAAAATTCTTTACCCCTTTCTGTAACTTTATACTTAATTATCGTTTTCTTATTACCCCACGGCTCTTCGGTTTTTGTTATAATTCCTTTTTGTTCCATATCATCTAATATCGGTTTATGCTTCACAAGATTAAGACCACAATAGCTTAATAGAGAAGTCTGGTTTAGCTCTCCATACTCTGTTAATTTTAAGATTATATCTTTTCTAATGTAAATTCGATCACGATATTCATGCGACAATTATGGTCATTGCTTTTTTTAGACATGTTTCTCCATCTAAGCATCTCTCTTTCTTGTATATATGCACATTTTTATCAAAAGGGAACAACGAATTAAGCTTTGTGTAACTAACTAACACATCAGCATTGAACGATGATTCAATCATAACTGTTTGGCACAATATAAAGAAATTACCTTTGTAAGATACTGTCGATATCGATAAACAAATTCTTAAAACATCAATAATGAAAACAGAATATCAAAAATAAAAAATTACGCTATATATCCTTCTCTACAACTTCTATATGACATTGATGTCCTCTATGTTCCTTGTCTAACATCATCGCTTCTTCATTAGATATTGGGAATTCTCCTTTATTCAGATGCAACTCCCCTTCCTTTTCCAAAACGACTCTTTTGCATATATCACAGATTAATTGCTGTACTATCATTTAACGGAACCTCGAAACTAGTATACCTCATGTTTGCATATAATATTAACTATAGTCCAATCACACATATGAAATGCATACACGTACAACAACAAGCAGACTGATTCCTCAAAGAACATAGTTGTAATAATTAAATAATAATAAAACCGGAATGACATGTGCTGTCCTTCCTTTCCAGCACTGTCTGAAACATCAATTATTATTATCACAATAAATATCTGCTGGTTTTATCGACCCAAAGCGGTTAATTTGGAGGCGGCGATGGTGGTGGCGAGAAAGTTCCTGCGGTTCCTGTAGACGGTGGTTGTGATGTTTCTGCATCTTTCCTTCGTCCCATCCTGTTGACGAATAAAACTGCTAGAATAATAGCTATAATAATGTAGTTTACTGGAGGACTAATGACTTTGGTGATTAGTCCAAGGCCTGGAATAACATATACTACCTTGCCAACATACTGCTGTACCCTAATAGGATTATCAACCCCCGGTATTGATGCATCATTGGCATCACCTTTTGTGGTGATAATTCTTTCTCCATGGGAACCAGTCTGAATATCTGCAATCCTATGAACTATTACTCTATCTTCAGCGGCAGCATGGAAGACAATGATGTCGCCAATTTTGAGATTATCAAAAGAATTACCATTTCCATTTTTAACGATCAACACATCATTGATATTTAGAACAGGGATCATACTTCCACTCGATACTACGTAAAACGGATTATTTGTTCCAAAAGCGAATCGCAAACCTAACCAAACAATTGCAACGCCTATAACAACAATCATAATATCTTTGATGGCGCCTGGAACTTTTGATTCATTCTTGTCAGGCAATTTAAAATTTATCGCTTTGTTCGTTAGATAAACCTTTAGTTTTATTCTGACTAAAGCCAGATTTTGATTCAAACCAAGTCTTGTATAATAAATATCATCTTCTAAAATGCCATCTTAATCCACTTTCTTTAAGTAAACCATAATTATTGTTATATGACTAGTTTGGTCGGTCACTGTCTAGAAAATACGCTAATTGCATTGCTAGCATACGTTCTAGGTGGTTTTTCCATTAAGCATTTCTCTTTATACCCGGGTCGGCACATTCCAGAAACGCGCTTGGTAAATAGTTCAAGTTCAAGGACAAAATGCACTCCTACATACACTCGTGCACAGGCAGCTGCATAATCACGCGGAACTAGAGTTCTTTCTTCCTTTTGCTAACAATGCATAACTCCCCTTGAAGATATATAAATATATATGGCAGCTCAGTCAAATGCCTTCTCCTCACATAACACAATCAGTTTTAACTCTGAGTCTTCACCGCTGCCATCCACCTAACTTTCATTATTTTGATATTTATTATTATGTTCGTCTATGGCCTCGTTTGCAAGCAAATCTGCATCCTCATTCTTTCCTCGAGGCGTGTGTTTATAAATAACCATCTTAAAGCGTCTTTCAAGGTTCGAAATTTCTCTAAATATAATTTTTAATTGTTTACTTCTTACCTTGTTTCTATTGTTTCTCTGATTCACTAGAAGCTGGCTATCTGACAAAACTGTAATTTCATCGTCGAATGTGTATGCAATCTGCAAAGCTTTTTTCAATGCACTATATTCTGCTTGGTTATTAGTTTTTTTTCCTATAAACTCTTTGTATTCTGTTAATCTCAGATTATCTTTAATTATTACTATTCCGATTCCTGCCGGCCCGGGGTTGCCTCGGCTTGCACCATCAATATTAATAATCAGCAAGTAATTAAACAGAACATGATCTTCCACATATATCTCAATATAATGACAGCAAATAATAATATCATTGTGGGATTGATTTTATCTTGATTCCATAACGCTTGATAAATGTTATAAAGTGTTTTGCGATATCTTTAGTAGTGCTAGAATTTAAAGTATCTAGCTCAATCCAATCATACTTTTGCTTAATATTCATAGGAATTAGAAATGAGACAATGACATCATCTGCCTGAACATTTTCAAAGTCCAAAGTATAAAATAATCTACCATTTTCGAAGTTTATAACAAAGCTACGGGAAGATTTAGACAAGACATTTTTCAATTTAAGATAGTGCGATGCATATCTTCGAAAATCACAAAGCATTTCTAATACTATTGCATTTTTACTATCTTCAGAAAGTCTTTCAGTTTCTTTTTTTCTTATGATTTTGGCTGGAACTCCAGCCGCAAATACATAAGGCGGCAAGCTCTTTGTAACAACTGAACCACTACCTATAGTAACACCCTTATCAATTATCACACCTGGTAAAACCGTAACATTCCATGGTAACCAACTATCATCTTTTATCGTGACGTCAGCGAATTGGTATGGGTTGCCTTCTAACACATTTTGCCATGCACTATGTGTAAAAATCAGACAATATCCACCTATTCCGACGCCGTTGCCAATAGAAATTCTTCTAGTAGTGTTAAGGTAGGATCTGTAAAGGATTACGCAGTCGCTGCCTACTTCTATTTGACCTTTTTCACTTTGCATTCCCCCTACAAATACATCCCTATCAATAATCGTTCTATCACCTATGGAAATAGATTTGAACGCGTTTATTAACGCACGTTCCTTAATAACAGTGTTTTCTCCTATTGTTACGACACCGTCAGAAAAAAGTTTACAGTCGGTCATGCTAGTATTGGATTCTATTACTACTTTTTTTGCAGTAATCTGTACACCTGTTAACTTTGATCCGCCTTCGATCCTTACGTTACCAGATTTGATTTGGGAATTTTTTATGTCTGCATTTTTAGAGATATTCATTTTTAGGTAGCCTTTATTTTATTTTTATCATGCTTGTTAAATCGATTCCTCTACTAACCTTGACATCCTCTTGTGAAGTAAGATACTCCAAGATTTTCCCATACATTCTCCCACCTTTCATTTGTAATACGTTATCATGCCAGATCACTGTTATAATGTTAAAATCTCCTCCCAAGATTCTACTATAATTTAATGTACTTTCAAATGTTGGAATAATCTGATCTTCCTTTAATTTCATGAACGTAAACATATATGCATCCATCAACGTTACAGGAAACTCTATTAGCTTTCCTATTATTGAATATCCCATTTCATCCTTATTTATACGATCTTTTGAATTTCTTATGGAAGAATCATATACAAAGCCAAGTTTTTGCAATTTTCCTGGAAGATCTTTATTGAAAGTCATATAGTGAACACGATTAGCTTTTATAATATTCTTTGTCAGGATCTCGAGTTTTTGTTTTTCCTCATATATTCTGCTTACACTATCGATCGAAGAAGGATCACAATGCAAGCCTACTTCCCACCCACCGTCAATTAACGCTCCAATGTCGTCTTCATAATCTCTGTAATCGCCATCTTCGTATATGGTTCTAAAGAAAAAAGTAGATCTTACATCGAATTTATCCTCTATGTCCATATAAATAGGTATATTGTAATATGGATTTTTGGCTTGTATATTTTCCAATATTTCTTTATTGAATCGATCTTTTCTTGTAATAATGTGATCTAAAGGTGCTCCCTGTCGTCTCCAATCCACATCATGGCTCATAAAAACATATTGCAACTAGATGCTCCTGCTGTTTTTATTTACCCGAGTAATTTAGCTTTGCGTGTTTGAAAATCATTGGCGATCTATTCTCATCATTTCACCTATCGACAAAGTCGACTGGACTTTATTTTCATATCATTCTAAACAGATTTTTAATTTTCTTCCCTCAAGCTCGACGATCTTGGAATTTGTTTTGCTGATGGGTTCTTTAGACAAAATAACGGATTTAACTCGAACGAGGTACATTAATTCCTCCCTTAACTGAGACAAGACAGATATTTCATTCTCTTCCAGGTTTGCAATAAATGCGGATGAAATAATCTCTGTAGGATTGTATCCACATTCCTTTCTCAGCTGCTGCAGATTTCTTGCCAAATCTCTCAGCAGACCTTTTGCAGTTAAGTCTTCGTCACGTTTTGTAGCGATAAAAACTATCATGCTGCCTCTCTCCGACATAGCATATCCTTCAGCAGAATCATACGATAGTTCCAAATCGCCAGAGTTAAGCTCTAGCTCTCCTCCTTCATATGAAAGAAGATATCTGCCGGAAGACTGCAAAGATTTTAGCAATTCCATTTTTTCAATTTTTTCCAAGGCTTGTACCACTTTTCCAATATTTGTTTTCACATACCGTGCTACATTTCTTTTTATTAGTCTGACGTCAGGGACAATTGGCATCCCGTTTTCCAACAGACTTAATATCTTTTCTATTTGTGTCCTGTCGCATATCTTGACAACCTTATAATCCTCAACGTTAAGCTGATTTTTCAATGTAGATTGAATACCATCAATATCAAGGAATTTTGGATCGGACAAACAGATAAATGCATATTTTATAGGCCACCTTCTCTTCAATTGAGCTTTCATTCTTGCATTATTTGCAAGTGACACAGCTTCCTTTAATTTATCAAATGCATCTTCAACTCCAGTATTGACAAGTTTATCATCATATTTTGGCCAGTCTTCAAGGAGTACACTTTTTTTTCTCCCTCCAAAGCAAGTCAAATAAAGGTATTCTGTAATAAAGGGCGATAACGGATGAAGCATTATATCTATCTGTTTTAGTGCGTATCCCAGCACAGAATAAATTGTGAGTCTATGAAGCAAGGTTTTCTCATCATCATCCCAAATATCATTGCGGGTGAGTGGAACATATGTCTGACTTATAGAATTGATAATAAATTCTTCAATTGCTTTTGCAGCCTCATGGAATCTACACTTCTCAAACCCTTCCGTTACCACTTTAACTAAAAATTGCAGTTTTGACAAAAGCCATATGTCTGCTACGCCAAGTAATTTATTGTTGAGGACCCACAGGAGATTATGTTTCTCTTGTTCGAATTTATCGAAACTACTGTTCTGTTTAAAGTAGATGTGTAGATAATATAGAGTGCTCATGATTTGATATGGTCTTGATGACATTTCTTGAAGGCTAAAGTTTAATGACTCAATAGGCGATGATTTCCATATAAAATAGAACCTAAGTAAATCAACGGAACTGTCTGCAAGGAGTTTGTGAGCATCTATAACGTTCCCAATACTTTTACTCATCTTGTTACCCTTTTCATCTAGCACGTGCCCTTGGAAAAGAAACGACCTGAAAGGAGCAGTTGTACTTTGAGTCAAAATAATATTTTCCATAAGTAAAGTATAAGCCCAGCCCCTTGTTTGATCAATCCCTTCAGTAAGGAATGCAGCAGGAATCAAACTTTGATACTCCAAATCAGTGAGCGATGCATAGGGGGCTCCTCCACTGTTATGCCACGTATCCAGAACAAAAGGCTCTCTTTGCATCGCTTCTCCACATTTTTCACATTTTATTTCAATCTTGTCTATCCAGGGGCGATGTAGTTCAAAAGCAGGACCGTCAGGAAGACTAATTGCTTTCTTTACGATCTCATCTCTTGAGGACATTAGCTCTTTGTATCCACATTTTTTGCAAGACCATATAGGAAGCGGCGTCCCCCATACACGTTCCCTTGAAATGCACCATGGGACCTTCTCTTTGATAATTTCCAAGAATCTATTTTTCGGTGGTTCAAAAAAGTACTCCGCCTTCTTCGCCGCCTCCAAGGGTTTATTGCCGAGATTTTCTATCATATAAAAATACTCGCGTCTAGCAAGCCAAACAACTTTATGATGTGAGCGCCAGCAAAGAGGATATTGATGCTTTATCTTACCTATTTTGACAGAAGCACCTGAATCTTTCATTGCTTGTACAACCTTAAAGTCTGCATCTCTAACAAAAAGATCTTTGAATACACCCGCTTTTTCTGTAAAAATGACTCGATCATCTACAGGCACAAAGATTTGAAGATTTCTTTTTACTGCAATATCAAAATCCTCTTCTCCGTTAGCAGGCGATAGGTGTACTATACCACTTCCAGTCGATATATCTACAAATTCTTCAGCCACAATGAAATGAACAGGTCCCGTTTTAGCTATCTCTGCAAGTCCGGGTATAAGAGTTAGTAAAGGGTGAATGTAATATTTGCCTTCAAGTTCCCTACCATACATTTTTTTTTCAATCGTAAAATCTTCTATATGCAGTTCTTTCATCAAATCATGAAACCGGTTTTCACCAACTATCCACCTTTCATTGTTAACCCCGAGGTAAACGTAAAGAGCATTTGGATTAACAGCTACCATTTCATCAGTAACAAGAGTGAAAGGCATTGTTGTCCAGACTATCAAGAACACATCCTCATCAGATAACCTGACTTTGTAATAGAACGAAGGATCTTCAACAGTTTCGTAACCTTGACTAACTTCGGCATTGCTGAGGGAAGTTTGGCAGGAAGGGCAGTAAGCAACCACTCTGAACCATTCCCTTAAGATTCCATTGTCCCAAGCCTTCTTTAGGTATAGCCATTCTCTTTCAATATATTCGTCGTGAAAAGTATAGTATGCTTTTTCGTAGTTAAAAGATATCCCTAATAATTTGTCAGCACGAATCCATTTATCATTATTTCTTTGAATTAATTTCTTGCATGTTTCTACTATTTTTTCTATCCCAACCTTGTTAATATTATCTGTCTTACTGCCTGCTAGTCCTAACTCCTTTTCGGCCTGTAATTCAACAGGTAAACCTTGTGTATCCCAGCCTGCTCTGAAAACTACTTTCTTTTTTTGTAGAGTGTTAAAACGATACCAAAGATCTTTGATTATACGACCTCTTAAATGTCCTGCATGTGGTTCACCATTCATTGTTGGAGGCCCCTCAATATAACCTACCAAGTACTTGCTGTCATGAAGCTCGTTTTCCAACAGAGTAGCCAGTGCTATATTATCCAGATAAATGCGAATTTCATTTTCTGCTGCCTTTGCGTCGAATTTTCCTTGAAGTTCCATTTATACGAAAGCCAATCTCATGACCTGCTTTATATTTTTGGATAATATTCATATTCAATAGAAATATATCTTTAAGGAATGTCCGATACGTTGAGCGAAATTGAATATCCTGAATACACTAAACCCAGGTAAGAACCCACCTGATGAAATTAACGTAGTGATAGAAATTCCTAAAGGTAGCAGTATCAAGTATGAAATGGATGCCGCAAGTGGAGCGATATTTGTAGATAGAAGATTGTTTACTGCAATGTTTTATCCCTGTAATTACGGCTTTATACCACAGACTAGAGAAGGAGACGGAGACCCTGTAGATGTACTTGTACTTGGAAATGATCCGGTAATACCAATGTCAATAATCCGTTCGCATCCTATCGGAGTATTGTTAACGGAAGACGAGGAAGGTCAAGACTCGAAGATAATTGCTGTCCCTATTACAAAATTAGATCCGAGTTTTTCTACTATTACAGATATTACCGATATTCCTGAACATACACGTAATCAGATCAAGCACTTCTTTGAGCACTACAAAGAACTCGAAAAGGGAAAATATGTCAAGGTAAGAGGATGGGAAGATAAAAAAATGGCAAAGAACAAAATTTCTGAGGGAATAGAAAGATACAAGAAAGAAAATAGTAATAAAAATGCATCTTAGAATATTTATTTTTATAAACAAAACCGGCTTCTATTATTCTGACATGGAGAGTTCTGAATGAGAGCTGACCCTGTTAAGTTAACCTACCTTTCCGCCTTTCACTCAGAACTTTATATTTTGGTTAGAGTGGTCTTTAGGCAAATTATACAAATGTAAATAATATCACGCACTGATAAACATGAATCAGATCACAGTCGACTACACTTTTTCTATATGGATAATAGTCATCAAAATCATCAGTTCTGTCTTTGACGTATCCATAGCTATTTTAATAATACTTTGTTCAAACTGTGAATGGAGTATATGTCTTAGTGTTGGAATCCAAGAACCATGACTTAAATGCACATAAGTTGAGATATGCTGTCTAACCTACTCCTGCGGGGGCTTGGCTTTTCTGACCGTGTTCCATTCTCTTATGAGAATTTAATGTTTCAATACTATCGAAAGTTCTGCCACATATACTACAACGATGTTCCTTAGAAGGAGAATTTCTACGATTTGAAGCTGTAGCCATTACTAATCACATGTTGTATATGCACAACGATATAATTAATGCTTAGTGCGATAACATATCCTATTTAAAGTAGATGATTGTTCAGAAAGCAATATGGGCGTAATCGGGGGCACAATACATAGAATTGTCATATAATCAATATTGGAAATTGTTCAATCGCTGATAGGTGGCAAGGATATTCTTTATAAACAAGATGCAAAGCAAATCTTTGTACTAAATAAAGAACAAGACATGAGCTGCTATGTCAATAAACTCCTTTTGCGTTCTGTTCTGGACTTTCAATTGCTCATGAGTTGATCTTAATTCATGAATTGATAATTCCTGCTGTTACTCCTTTTGCTTCTTTTTATCGTTATTGGCTGTTTGTATAATTCATTATCAGAAGAATTACCTAAATACATCATACTCTTGCTAAACATTCGAGTCTATAGGAATTTGCCGAATGTAAGTACTTATGAAAGTACATAGGTGCTATGATCCCATATTTCAATCATGCATATGTTATATTTCCTCTAGATGATGTTGATCAGAATTATGTCCTAGCATGAAAAGGAATGTTAAACGATAAGAAAAGATTACATATTCCGCTAATTGAAGAGAGCCAGACCAGACATTATTAGATGGTACTTGCTTTATTATTACAAAGATAGTTGACTAGACTAACTTATTATTATGGTCTTGTGAGTTCATATTGCTATTTTGAATTTTCATTTATTCTGACTATTGTTAGCTCGAAAAAATACCTACCTAAATTGACAACTACCTAATTGACAATTTAGAATATCTCTTACGCACTATAAGGTCCGCAGGTATTATCAATATCCAAAAGTAATATGCAAATTGTATATCGACAAAGGAAACCAAAATTGATAATAAAAATATAGCAGGAGAAACAATAGTTCCTAATAATATATAATGTATTTCGTCATGAGTCAGACTCTCATCTATTAGCTTATTCTTTGTAGCATAGCCCCAGACCATTGTTTGCAAAAATCCACCAATAGTTAAAACCAATGCAAACAATATGAATATAATTTGATACTGACCAAACCCTACTTGCAGATTAGTTGCAAATGGAATAAGGGTTATAAAAAACAAGAATATTAAGGTTAACCATGTCAAAATTGAACTAGAACTTTCTATATGGTTGAAGAGTTGATGATATGAAATCCAGTAAATACCTATGACAAAGAAACTAATCACATAGATCTCAAATTCAGGTATTGATTTTAACAATTCGTGAATAACCTGTGCCTCGGTAAGGTTTCGTGGTAATTCTGGTATGTGAATTGAAACGGCCATAAAAGTTATAGAGAATGCAAAAATGGCATCTGCAAATGCCAAGATATGGTCTACTTTTAGCTGATTCTTAATCAATATGCACAAAGACCTATTGTGATGTCCTTATTAGATGCTCTGATCGTAAAAGATAGAGCGAATGTAATAATTTAACTTAAATTCCTTGAATTAATATCTATACCAATTAACATTAATTCTCTGACGGTTTGCTAATATTTTGAGTTGAAACATATCGATAGTTGTTAGCGAACTTTTGTTAACTGATATACGACCAACAAAGGTTAAAGCTGACTCTTACTAATTACATTTAATCAAAGTGGCACTAGTATTCAAAGACTTACACAAGCTAGTTTCACATTCACAGCAACAAAATATACGTAAAGAGCTATTTCAAAGGCTAAAAGACAAACCTTCTGGATATGGGACAAGCAGCAGCATAAGATAGAAGACATAAAAACAAACGGAGATTGCTGCTTTAACCATATCATCGGTTACCTACCAAAGAG